>DYTF01000038.1 GCA_020726105.1 Sulfurovum sp.
TATAATCTTCTCCCCTGCTTTGTCTATCCTTGCTTTTGTAATGTTAAAGATAGTCTCATACCCAGCTTTTCGTGCCTCACTCTTCTGCGGTGTCTCTTCCGCCCACTGCACACAGATAAATTTTCTATTTCCGCCGTCTTTGGCATTTAAATCCATAACCGCATGAGCCGTTGTGCCGCTTCCTGCAAAGAAGTCTAGGATTAGGTCGTTTTTATTAGTACTTATGTTTATAAAATAGTTTAATAATTCAAGCGGCTTAGGTGTATCAAATAATTCTGTATTTCCTAAAATTTCTTTATTTACTAATTTAGAAGCGGAATCAGAAGAACCACAAAAATCAAGTAAATTAGGTTGTGCTGAATAAGTATCCTTATCTTCAAAATCATATATCTTTAAGATAATTTTTTCACCATCATAAATAAATCTATTTTTTGCTTCTAACTCTTTTGCTGTATCTATACCAATTTGCCATCTTTTACCATCTCTAGGTTTTTGACCTAAGATTTCAAACTTCATACTATCTCTTTTATATCCGCCAGAATCTTTTTTTTCAATCACTGTTGTACGATAGTTTCCTATTTCATCACTCTTGGGATATTGACGAGTTTCTTTATCGGTTTTTCTTTGTTTAATTTTAGCATTTGGACTTTTTTTATAGCACAACTGATAATCAACTTGTGAACTAACTTCAGCACCTTCAACATTAGAAGTTGTTCCTTTCTTTTTCCATAAAAATTGAGATAAAAAATTATCCTCCCCAAAAACCTCATCACAAAGCAGTCTTAACTGTGCCACTTCATTATCATCGATAGAGATAAAAATAACCCCGTCATCTTTGAGCAAATCTCTCGCAAGTAAAAGCCGAGGATACATAAACGAGAGCCACCCGCTATGCGTTTTCGCCCCTTGGATATTTTCGATGTAGTCGATGTACTCTTTGTCATACCCCAACGCTTCAAGCGTTTGCTCTGTAGAGCTTGTGAAATTATCATTGTAAACAAACCCGTCATTTTTAGTATTGTAAGGCGGGTCGATGTATATCATCTTGATAGATTCAAAATAGTTGTGACGAAGGATTTTTAACGCATCAAGATTATCGCCTTTTATGAGGATATTGTCGGTTGTGTCCCAGTTTTTACTATCCTCTTTTAAAGGCTTCAAAACCTTATAGTTTTTAGAAAAAGCGTTATGATAAGCCTCTTTTTTTCCCACCCAGTTAAGCCCATACCCATCCTCTCGTATCTCCGCCAAAGAAGGATCTAAACTCATCTGCAACTTTTTAGAGTCTATCACATACTTGCCATTTTCATCAAGACTCACCGCATGAGGAAAAAGTGCTTTGAGTGTTTGGTAGTTTTTGTCATTGATGCTTTGTTCTTCTATTATGTTTTTTTTCATTTTTGGTTTGCCTTCTTCAGCTTTTTCTTCAGTCATCTACTTCAACTCCCCCCAACTCTCCCCAACACTCACCGAACACTCCAAAGGCACACCCAGTTGGGTTATGTTTTCCATCACATGGACAAAGCGTTTGCTTACTTCTTCCACTTTTTCTTCTTTAACTTCAAAGATAAGTTCATCGTGGATTTGTAGGAGCATGAAGGCATCCAAGCTCTCTTCTTGTATCATCGTGTCGATGTGGTTCATGGAGAGTTTGATGAGATCAGCAGCGCTGCCTTGAAAAACGGTGTTGACCGATTCGCGCATGAAGGATGCTTTCATCATCGCATTGGCACTTTCATAGTCAAAGAGCCTTCTGCGTCCTAGCAGTGTTTCTACATAGCCATCTATCTTGACGCGTTCTTGTATGCCCTCTAAGAAGTTCTTTACCGTAGGAAAAGAGGCAAAGTAGTTGCTGATAATCTCTTTGGCTTCAGTGCTGCTGATGCCCAGTTCATCGGAGAGCTTCTTGGGCCCCATGCCGTACAGCAAACCAAAGTTGACCGACTTGGCGTAACTTCGTTTTGCCTTTGCTTGCTCCTCTCCAAAAAGCTTCACGGCAGTGGCTAAGTGGATGTCCACGCCTTGGTTGAACGCTTCAAGCAAAGCGGTGTCCTTAGAAAAATGCGCCAACAGACGCAACTCTATCTGCGAGTAGTCGATGCTGACCAGTTTATAGCCCTCTTTGGCGACAAAGGCTTCTCGTACTGACCGCCCCAGAGCTGAACGCACGGGAATGTTTTGTAGGTTAGGGTCGCGTGAGCTTAAACGCCCTGTTGCCGTGCCTGTCTGCACAAACGAGGTGTAAATGCGTGAATGAGCATCAGTTTTAGAGAGCCTAAGAAGTGGTTCTACATAAGTGGAGAGTATCTTTTGGTACTCACGGTACTGGAGTATCTTCTCGATAACAGGATGCTCACCTAAGAGTGAGTCTAGCACTGCTTCATTGGTACTGTAGCCTGTTTTGGTTTTTTTGCCGCCTTTGAGTCCGAGTTGTCCAAACAACACAGCACCTAACTGCTGGGTGGATTTGATGTTAAACTCTGACCCGCTGAGTGCATAAATCTCACCCGTTAGCGCGCTTAGATCTTGACTGAGGGTTTTCTGCAACGCTTCAAACTTTTTAGGGTCAACTTTGATGCCCAAACGCTCCATACGCATGAGTACAGAGATAAACGGATACTCAACCGTTTGTGCTTCTTTGAGCAGATGTCCCACAGAACTCAACTCCATCTTTTTTTTGAGTGCACCATAGAGTAAAAATGTCATCCATGCATCTTCAGCGGCATAAAAAGTCGCATCCTCGATGGCTACAGTTGAGAAGTCCTCACCCTGCTTAACCGTCGCTTTAAAGGGTTTCATCTCATACTTAAAAAACACTTTTGCCAGTGTATCTAGCCCCACTTTAGTACCCGGATCCAAAAGCCATGCCATGATCATCGTATCGGCAAAGGGTTTTAAATCCGTAAATTCATACTGGTTTATAAGCAAAGAAAAATCAAATTTGAGATTTTGACCGATGATTTTTCGCGTCAGAAGTCTTTGAAGTCCCTCTAGTGCATCTTGCAGCTCCACCTGTGTCTCCACACCCAGATAACTATGCCCAATAGGCACATAGTACGCTTTTTGTGCATCAACACAAAAACTAAAACCGACCATTTTGGCTACTTTGGTATCTAAGCCCGTGGTTTCAGTGTCAAAAGCGACCAAGGCATCCGCAGGAAGTGCGTCGATGACGGCATAGAGTTTCTCCTTGCTGTCGAGGGTAATCGCTTCAAAGTGTAGGTTTTGCATCGGCGCTTTTTGCGTCTCTGTTTGAGGTTTAGGCATGTTTTGGGCACTTCTTTCTTCTTGTGTTGCCTGTGCTTTTTTGAGTGCCTGTTTCATCTCAAAGCGTTCAAACTCTTCACTTAAACAACTCAAGTAGTTTTTGTCTTCAAAGACAAAACTTTCGATGTCCAAGCCCTCATACACGGCTTCACTCATGGTGACAAGCTCGCGTGACAAAAAGGCATTTGTTTTACCCTCAAGCAGCAGTGTTTGGATGCGTGGCGTGCCTGCATTTTCTATATCGGCATAGATGGCTTCAAGGGTATGGTATTTGTTGATAAGCGTACTTGCGCCTTTTTGACCGATGCCTTTAACCCCAGGGACATTGTCTGAACTGTCACCCAAAAGTGCCTGAAAGTTGATAAAATCTTTCGGACTCACACCAAATTTCTCGACACAGGCCTCTTCATCAACTTCTTTGCGCTTCACTGAGTCATACATCACCACCACACCGTCATCGATGAGCTGATAGAGATCTTTGTCATGTGAGACAATGCGCACTTTAATGCCTTTTGCTTTGGCAAACTTCGTCACCGTTGCGATGATGTCATCTGCTTCAAAGCCTTCACGAGAAAGATTGGCAAAACCCATCTGTTCTATCCACTCTATGGCGATGGGAAGTTGTTTGATGAGATCTTCAGGTGGTGCTTCTCTGTGCGCTTTATAGGCATCATACAAATCACTGCGGAATGTTTTACCTTTAGCATCAAGGGCAAATACCAAATAGTCCGTACTGTGGTCACGGTGCAAAGAGTCCACAAGATTGACAAAGCCCGTAAGCAGACCTGTGGGAAATCCCTCACTGTTGCGTAAAGGAGGAAGTGCAAAATAAGAGCGAAAGAAGAAGCCGAAAGTATCGATAATCGTGATGGTTTTCAAAATAAAAGCCTCGTTTATGGGTATTTTAACCTATTAAGTGTTAGAAGTTCCACAAAGTACTTCAGATATAGACAATGTGACAATAATCTGACATTTTTTGATATAATTTTATTTAAAGCCAAACTATCTGCGAAGATAGGACGGAAAGCTACGGATCTCTTGTTAGACCGCCGAGTTGCACACAACATACAACTTTGGAGAACTAGCGATGCTTAAACAAAATACCACACAGATTTCAAACACTAAGTTTTCTCAAAAAAAAGTAGAGCTTAGCGATACCCCGCTTTTCTTCCCTCAAGGCTATGAGAATATATTTTTGCTTATCTATGCCGTTCTATTGCCTTATATTGTTGGTCTTCTTTTTCTCTTTTTTTACATATCAAAATCAAATATGGAGATATTTACTACTGTTTACCAAAATTCATTTTTTATCTTGACATGGGCGATAGGGTATGAGATTATTGCAGGTATTGCCCTTCTTTGGATTATAAAAATTGCAATAGGCTTTGAGGGCGAGAAAGTATCTTATGCTCAAAAACAGTTTCGTATTCCCTGAAAAATGTTTTAGCCAAGCTTCAATTCTTTGGCAAGATACTCACCCGTATAAGAACCTGTTGTTTTGTACTCCTGTGCGACTTTTTCAGGTGAGCCTTCCGCGATAATAAGACCGCCTTTGTTTCCGCCTTCTGGCCCCATATCGATGATATAATCTGCATTTTTAATCATATCAAGATTGTGTTCGATGACTACCAATGAATTACCCAACTCGACCAAATGATGCAATACTCCCGTAAGCCTGTCCACATCCGCAAAATGAAGCCCCGTAGTTGGTTCATCCAAGATGTACAGCGTCTGACCCGTATCTTTTCGGCTCAGCTCTTTACTCAGCTTGATACGCTGGGCTTCACCACCAGAGAGTGTCGTGGCATTTTGCCCAAGGGTAATATAACCCAATCCTACATCGGCGAGCGTCTTAAGTTTCACAGCCATAGCTGGAATGGCTTTAAAAAAGTCCAATGCCTCCTCTACACTCATACCTAAGACATCTGAAATTGATTTTCCTTTATAGAGGATTTCACGCGTTTGGGCATTGTAGCGCGTGCCATCACAAGCATCACAACTCACCATAACATCAGGTAAAAAGTGCATCTCTATTTTGATTTGCCCGTCACCTTGACATTTTTCACAACGACCACCTTTGACATTGAACGAAAAACGCCCTATTTTATAGCCGCGCAGTTCTGCCTCTTTTGTCATGGCAAAAAGTTTGCGCACCTCATCCATGATGCCCGTATAAGTAGCAGGGTTCGAGCGTGGTGTACGACCGATGGGGCTTTGGTCAAGATAGATAACTTTGTCGAGTTTGTCAAGCCCTGTAATCTCTACACCATCAATCTTCGTCACTTTTCTAGCACGATTGAGTAATTCTCTAGCTACGGGCAATAAAGTCTGCAAGATGAGTGAAGATTTACCAGAACCACTCACACCTGTCACGCACACAAAGTTTTGCAAGGGGATTTTGACATCAAGATTTTCAATGTTATTCAGCGTGACATTTTTAATCTCTATCCACTCTTTTTGAGGCTTATCGTGTGTATAGGCTATGGCTTTTTTACCATACAAGTATGCAGCAGTTAAGGTTTTAGCTTTAGCAAGTTTTTGTGCATCTCCCGCAAATACGACTTCACCACCAAATGCTCCCGCCCCAGGCCCAATGTCGATGATGTAGTCCGCAGCTAAAATGGTTTCTTTGTCATGTTCCACCACGATAACCGAGTTTCCTTTGTCCCTTAGTGAGTTGAGTGTGCGTATGAGCTTCATGGTGTCGCGTTCATGCAGTCCGATACTTGGCTCATCCAGTACATACATCACCCCCGTAAGCCCTGAGCCTATCTGAGACGCGATACGGATACGCTGGGCTTCACCGCCTGAGATACTTCGTGCATCACGACTCAAGCTTAGATACCCCAACCCCACATCATAGAGAAAATAGAGCCGCTCATCCAACTCTTTAAGTATGGATGCAGCTATCATCTTTTGCTGTTCACTGAGATGCAAAAAACTATTCGTATCTGAAAAATAAGCGTAGGATTTTTCGATGGGCATATCGATAATCGTAGCGATATTCATCCCGTCTATTTTGACTGCCAAAGATTGTGGTTTGAGTCTCTTTCCTTGACATGTATCACAAGTTTTTTCGGTCATAAACTCTGCAAGGTCTTTCTCTTCTTTGAACATATCGTGCGCAAATTTTACCACACCAGGCCATTCGCGTTTGAGTCTATGGCGCTTCCATAAAAAATCAACTGCCGTATTATTGCCATAGAGTATAGCCTTTTGCTGATGCGGTTCAAGTTCGCCATAGGGAGTATGGACGCTTATCTCATTCTGCTCACAAAAAGCGGAAAGAAACTTCGTATAGTAGCCCTTATTGAAGCCATACATGATTTTCACTGCCCCCTTATCTATGGAGAGGTCATCATCTATCACTTTTTTAAGATCTATCGCGTAGCCTATACCCAGTCCGTCACACGCAGGACAAGCACCTTTGGGCGAGTTAAAAGAGAAGCTCACTGGCTCTAAAGGCTCAAAGCTTATCTTGCAGTCAAAACATGCCAAATGCTCCGAGTAGTGAAAATACTGTGTCTCAAGCCCCATCTCTTCGTAGTTTGAAACTTCTATCTCTAGTTCACCGTAGCTCTCTTTGAGTGCTTTCTCTACATCTTGCCCGATGCGGTCACGGCTCTCTTCTTTTACTGTCACTCTATCTATGATGACTTTAATGCTGTGCTTTTTGGTCTTAGAAAGTTCTATCTCTTCATCTAAACGCACCATCACGCCGTCTATCATCGCGCGCACATAGCCTTTGTGGCGCAAAGACTCCAACATATCAGCAAAACTTCCTTTTTTTTCATTGACCAAAGGTGCCATGATGACAAGTTTGGAGTTTTCTGGCAATTTGAGCACCTCTTCGATGATGTCTGAAGCCGACATAGAAGAGATAACCTTTCCACACTCATGACAATGCTGCTCACCCACACGCGCAAAGAGCAGTCTAAGATAGTCATAAATCTCTGTAATCGTACCAACCGTTGAACGCGGGTTTTTTGATGTGGTTTTTTGATCAATCGCAATCGCAGGTGTAAGCCCCTCTATCTTGTCAACATCAGGTTTGCCCACACGCCCCAAAAACTGTCTGGCATAACTTGACAAAGACTCGATATAGCGTCTCTGCCCTTCTGCATACAAAGTAGAAAATGCCAAGGTTGATTTTCCTGAACCCGATATGCCTGTCACAACAACCAATTTGTTCTTCGGGATACTGATGTTGATATTTTTTAGATTATTTTCTCTTGCGCCATACACATGAATCATCTCTTTATTACTCTCTGCCATATTTGCACTCTTTGGTTTTAAAAATTAAGTGGGGATTATAACATCTTTCCCAAATCTTTTGTACAAGTATAAAAATATGACAATTTGACAACTCTAATCCAATCTTGTGTTAGTACAACTATAATGCGCTTATGACACACTTTACAAACCTACAACTTGAGTCACTGGCTCTGTTGATACTCTTTTTTCTACTGTTTACCTACAAGGTCATCATGCTATGGTGGCGGCTCAAAACAAAAAGCCTGCTGAAAAAAAACAGGACAGTGAAGAAACTAAAACGCCTCAGTTGGGATGACTTTGAACGCTTGTGTATGGAACTCTTTACTAACATGGGGTGGGAAGTGTTAGGCAATGATAAAAAAGGTGCAGATGGTGGCGTAGATATTTGGATGCACAAAAATGCTTTGATGCACAAAAAACGCTCTGCTATCGTACAATGCAAACGCTATGATGACGCACTGGTGACCATCAAAATCATCAGAGAGATGTACGGACTGATGTTTGAACACGATGCGGATGAAGTCTATGTCGTAACGACCAGCCGCTTCACCAAAGAGTGTTACAACTTCATCAACGAAAAAAAAATCACGCTCATAGACGGAGAGAGCCTAGTGGGACTCATCCAAAGATACGGTTAAACAAGGGGCTCTTGGGTAAAAAATGCCTCGATGGTTTCTCTCATCTGCATTGGGTCTTCCATGCGGTTAATGCGGTCTCTAAAGACAGATGCACCTTCGTAGCCTACTTTGGAGTAGGAGTGAAGGTTTTTTCTAAACAGTATGACGCCATACCTGTCATAATGTGCAATCATCTGATCAAAATGCTCCAAAACAACTGCTTTAATGAGTGCACTGCTAGGTTCATCCATCCCTTCTTTGATTTGTTTAAAAATCCATGGTTTTCCTACGGCTGCACGCCCTATCATCACCCCGTCTGCACGGGTATGTTCAAGTACCCATTTTGCTTTGGCGGGTGAGTCAATGTCACCATTAGCCAAAACAGGGATGCCGACAGTCTGCTTAATCTGTGCTATGGCATCATAGTCCACGGCTGCTTTATATCTGCCCGCTCTGGTTCTGCCATGCACCGCAATATAATCTGCCCCGCTCTCTTCGCAGATACGCGCGATCTCTTCATGGTTTTTTTCATTAAATCCCAAACGAAATTTGACTGAAGTGTACTCTTTGTTGGAGTATTTTTTAATGGTCTCAATCACCTTTCCCATCTGCACCAAATCGGTGAGCAAAGAAGAACCTTGAAGGTTATTGACCACTTTGGGTGCTGGACAACCGCAGTTTAAATCGATGGCGCTGACATCTTCTCGTTCATTGATGATTTCCACCGCGCGCCTGATGACAGCCAAGTCTGAGCCTGCGATTTGTATGGAGTAGGGATTTTCAATGGGGCTTTTTTCAAGCATACGGTAGGTTTTGGCAGACTGGTGCATGAGGGCATTGGAGCTAATCATCTCTGAGATAGTCAGATCAACCCCAAATTTCTTCACCACAGAGCGAAAAGGAAGGTCGGTAAAACCTGCAAGTGGTGCTAATGCATATACAGGCTTAGAAAAATCAAGTTTTGGCACAAAACACGCTTACTGACATATGGATTGGATGTCGATAATATCTTCAAATTTGTACTTGTGGTGTTGCTTTTTAAGAGTATGTAACACTCTAAATTTAACAAACTCTTCTTCGCCCTGCTCATCAAGGAAAAGTGCAACTTCGTTTAAAAGTTCATACTCGAAGAGAAGATACAAATAGGCTGATTCTGCATTTTCATACTCTGCGCGGAATGCTTTAAAAAGTGCCAACGACTCATCGGGAGTGAAGTATTTTTTACATACCGATGCTATGCGTACAAAATCTTTGCAATTGGGTTTCAATACTGTTACAAATTCAGTAAGTATAGCAGGTGTAAGCTCGAGTCTGTTGTCCGTACTTATACGCTCTAACATCATCAAAAAATGCTCGGTATTAAAAACTTTGACATATTTGCGTGCCTTTTCAAAACGCTGAGTAGTAGAAAAAAGCCTGAGTGCTTTTGCTCTCACCTCAAGTGGATGCTCTGAAGCCGATCGCAGCACTTCTTCTACAAATTTCTCATCAATATCAAGACGATTCAGTCTATTTTGAATGCTAATAGGATTATCGATGTGAAAAGCTTTTGACATCTTTTCTTCTTTGAGATCTATGTATTCACCATTTTTGATTTTCTGTATCATCCCAATAACACGGGTGAGTCTAGGCGTTAAGCCTTCTGGCATATCTGAAACACCCATGACCGCTCTAGATAAAACTGATGCAGAGCCACTTAACGCTTCCGTGCTAAACTTTTGTTCTTTGGGTTCACCTATGAGTGACCAGTAGAGTGCATCTTCAAGGGTACCGGCATCTTTTTGCCATTTTTTAAGCAAAAAATAACCCTTTAGTCCATAAAAAACCATGTGGATTAAAGTAAAAACAAACAAGATAAACATGGGTAAGACTATCCATCCCGCGATAGGAAGATTAAAATTAATTCCCATTACTTCCACGATGTAGTTTCCAGAATTGATTGTGTAGGTAAATACAACAATAATTCCCATGAGTGCTAACGCGGCAAAACTATAAAGCCCTATTTTCATTGTTTTTCCTTACTTTTGCTTTTTTTCACTAATCTCCCGGCAAGTGATGCAAAATCGTGCAAAGTTTTTTACTCTCAAGCGCGCCAATCCAATGGGCTCTTCACACATTTCACAGACTCCAAAAGTGCCTTTTTTTATTTTACCTAAAGCAAGTTCAATTTCTGTTAATTCTTTTCGCTGTTGCAATAAAATTGCACTATCCACGATAGTTTCAGCCGAAGCCGCTGCAAAATCACCCTCATCATTAAGCTCAAGATCTCTCATCTCTTCAAGTTCAAGCGATGTACCTCTAAGGTTTTTTTCTATCTGTACTTTTCTCTCTCGTAGTTTAGTATCAAAATCGTGCAGTTCTGTTTGTGTCAACATAGTGATAGTCCTATTTGTGGTATGGGTGATTGTTATTGATGCTCAAAGCTCTAAAAATCTGCTCCATCAAAACAACTTTCACAAGTTTATGTGAAAGCGTCATTTTACCAAAGGATACAGCGATATTACATTTATCTACAAAATCTCTCTCAAGCCCGTATGCACCGCCAATGAAGAGATTGACTTCAAGGGTATCCTTAAACAGATTTGCAAATTCAAAGCTATCAAGCTCTTTTGAAGAGGGGTCTAAAGCGATACAAATACCATTATCCAAATATTTTTGTAACGCTTTTGAGTAAGCCTTTTGTGCTGCCTCCGCTGAAATGTCTTGCGCTCTAGCTATCTCCTTATCAAACACTTCGATTACTTCTACTTTTGCAAATGGTTTTGCTATTTTTTGATAGTGCTCAATAAGTCCTGCATACAGTGCGTCTTTCCCTTTTTTATCGATGATAATGACATTTATTTTCACAGCATACTCTTTCGTTGTTTATAAAATTTTGATATTGTACTCTACAAAACAACACAAGGACAAATCATGAATAATGCGTTTAGTAAAGCGATGGATTTTAGACACGCGTGTAAAGTGTTTGATGACACAAAAAAGATAGACGATGATGCGATGAAGTACATCCTTGAAGCAGGGAGAAAATCGCCCTCTTCTTTTGGGATGGAGGCGTGGAAATTTCTTGTCATTACCAACGAAGCACTCAAGGAAACCCTCAAACCGCTATGCTGGAATCAAATGCAGATTACTTCCTGTTCACATTTGGTCGTAGTGCTAGCAGGCATAGACTCAGTTAAAGTACAAAGCGGTGAAGTCGAAAAACGCTTCAAAAGACGCCAAATGTCGCAAGAAAATCTTGATTTTTATATGAGTATCTACGCCAATCATCTCAAAGATATTTTAAGCAGTGATGAGAACATCTACGCGTGGACAGCCAAACAGTGTTACATCGCTTTAGCAAACATGATGACAGCCGCCGCCTATTTGGAGATAGACTCCTGCCCTATCGAAGGGTTTGAAAAAGAAAAGGTGGAAACGGTTTTAGGTTTAGATACCAGCAAATACCAAGTAGCCGCTCTGGTACCCTTTGGATACAGACTAAACGAACAGCCCGAACAGCTTAGACTGCCATTTGAAGATATCGTCAGCTACATAAAGTAACAGGATTTACCCTCTGTCACAATTGCCACACAGTTCTTGTTTATGATGTAAAAATATCAAACAAAAGGAATGAAATCATGTTCAAACTTAAACAACTAGGTCTCATAGTAGCACTAAGCTCTACTTTGCTTTTTACACACGCGCAAGCCAACTCTCAAGACTTCGTAGCCGGTGTAGCCGTAGGTACTGCTTTAGGTTCTGCGGTAGGCGTGTATGCTGCCCCACGCTATTACGACCGTCCGTATTATTATTATGGTGGCAGGTATTATTATGGTGGAGTGTATCGTAATGGGTACTATATCTACAACGGGCAGCGATTTAGAAGCGGACACTATTATGACCGCGGATACCGTTACTACAATGGACACCGTTATAGACCAAGAGTCGGAAATTACGGCTATTATCGAAGCAATCAAGAGTTTAAACAGCACCGCAAGATGCGACACAAAGAGTACAGACACCAAGAAAAGATGAGACATCAAGAATACAAACAGTACAACAAACAACAAAAACACCACAAATGTGGCTAGGTGAAAACAAAATGAAGTTGGGCTCTTAAAGCGTGATGCCCAACTTTCCTAACACAAAGATCACTGCATAATAGGCTGCAACCGTTAGGGCAATGGAAACTGCCATACTCACATAAAATCCAAAACCGTTTTTTATCAGTAGAGGAAAAGCAATAAATAAGGTCATGGATGGCGCAATCAGCCAAATAATACGCTGTGAAAACTCGACGGCACTTTTAGAGTCGTTTGTGTCGATATACATCCATGTCATCGCCAATATGGAAACCAATGGAATGGCTGCCAAAAGTGCGCCCATCAAACTGCTTCGTTTTCCCAGCTCTGAAATGAGAACAATAAGCAGTGCCGTGATAATGAGTTTTACGCTATAGTACAGCATCATTGGCTCCTTTTGCAGAAGTATTGAGTTTTTTAAAACAACAGCGTTTATATTTTTCACCTGAGCTGCAGATGCACTTGTCGTTGCGTAGAAATGTCACTTTGTCTTCAAAGATATGACCATCCACATATTTCCACATATCATTGACCTTTAAAAAGGTGGACTTTTCATGGTGCAGATGCTGTTTGCCATCAAAAATATAATAGGCTTTAAACTCAACCATCGTCTCACTAAAATCCATAATCTCCAAGTGTTGCCAAACACTGTTATCTGCCCAATCTTGAATGTATTTCAGCTCTTCATCACTCCAACTATGATCATGCGTCGTCGCCTGAAGATAAAGCACATCCCCTACACAATACGCACTATAGCGTGAACGCATCAAAGCCTCTGCACTGGATGCCACTTCCAGCACACCCAAGAGTGGCTCGCAACAGTGCGAAAAATTTAATCCACTTTTGCAATAACACTGCATTATTATTCCTCTTATCAATGGTTTTTTAGACTCTGTAATGCTCATACACCCAGGTAAACTGTAACAAAAGAAACTTAAGGACACCTCTAATAATAGGTGCCCTTAAAGCAAAACTCACTACAATGATGGCGATGAAACAACAGATTAAAATCATTTTTGCCTTTATCTTCATGCTCTCCATCTTCACAACGGCTCTACATGAGATGTTGCCAGATCACGATGAGAGCACTTGTGCCGTTTGTGTATTGGTGCAGCACGACAGCGGTCTTATGCCGTCATCTGTTACTACACTTCCTTCTGTACACTTTTACTATTTATCTATCTCCTATACGCTCAAAGAGACACCAGCACTCAAACTTTTAAGCATCAACTCACGCGCTCCGCCATTTTTTTCATAATCTCTTGCTACACCCAACATCACAAAACCGATTTTATATCTAAAACCTAACCTGCATGTCATTGCAGGTCTTATATTGGAGAATTTATGAAAAAAATAGTCTTACTTTCAACCCTCGCTTCTGTGGCACTTTTTGCCGTTGCCCCAAAGGTGATTTCACCCGAAAAACGCTCTTCCACTCTGTCACAATTTGTGCCTGACATCTCAGCAATCGTGGATTTTTCCTATGTCAATCAAAGCCTTGATAACAATGAACTAGAAAGTCTTCATATTCCAGATAGTGCAGAACCTGCCACAAATGCCAACAATGGTTTCAACCTCAACTACCTCGAAATGGTTCTGAGCAGCAATGTGGATCCTTATTTTAGTATGGATGCTGTCTTGCATTTTAGTACTGAAGAAGTGGAAGTTGAAGAAGCTTACTTTACGAGTACTGCATTGGAGCATGGTTTGAGACTGCGTGGCGGTAAACTCCTTTCAGAGTTTGGTCGCATCAACCAACAGCATGAGCATTTTTGGGATTTTGCCCAAGCACCACTTGTGAGTGAAGCTTTTTTTGGTGCTGAAGGACTCAACGAGATTGGTGCACAACTCCAGTGGGTTGCACCTACAAAACTCTACCTGATGGTAGGCGCTGAAGCTCTACAAGGCACCAACGATGTGCTCTTTGGCAATGCACAAATCACTGACCCCAACAGCCCTGACATTTTAGCCAATGAAGAAAAAGCACCTTCTTTGTTTGTGGGGTATATTAAAAGTTCTTTTGACATTGGACACACGAGCGTACTTCCCGGTATCTCACTTGCACAAGGCTCAACGCGTCTTGACCGTTTTGAAGAGTCTGCCAATGCATTTAGTGGAAACAGTTCGGTCTTTGGTGCTGAGCTAACAGCAAAACATTTTTTTAACTCCTATCGTTTTTTAGCATGGCAAAGTGAGTGGATGACACAAAACATAGATGGCACCGAGTATGATGCCAGCACAGGGACAACACAACGCAATAGCCTAGAAAAAGAACGAGCAGGCTTCTATACGCAGCTGGTGTATGCCCATGATCAAAACTGGCGATTTGGTGTACGCTACGACAACCTCTATCAAAACGATATTACTCTAAACGGCATCACCCAAACGACTTTTGACCCTAGCATCACAAACCCAGTGAGTACCTCTGAAAACTTTGACCGTTATAGTGTGATGAGCGAGTATCACTTCAGTGAATTTAGCCGTATCCGTCTTGAGTATGACCATAATTCTGCGCTCTACAGTGAAAGTGGTGAAAAGCAAAATCTCGATACTATCTCGCTCCAATTCAACCTCTCAATCGGTGCTCACGCAGCACATGATTTTTAATCTTTTGCAGTGTCACACCTTTTGTGGCACTCTATCTTGTATACTTCTCTAAAGGATGAAGATGAAAACTTTTTTAATGCTTCTTTTATTACCACTTTCGCTTTTTGCGCATCTTGATATTGCCGTGAGTTATCCCTACATCGGGGCTATCACCAAAGTTATCGGTAAAAATCATGTGAGCACCACTGTGTTAGCTGAGGGGAACTGGGATCCGCATTTTATCGTGCCACGCCCTTCACTTATCGCTAAACTTCGTAATGCAGATGCACTCATCATGAACGGTGGACAACTCGAAATCGGCTGGCTTCCTCCACTCATCAAACGCGCCAACAATCCAAAAACCGTACCTAACACAGCTACCTTTTTAGATCTCTCTCGCTCTATATCGTTTTTACAAAAGCCAAAATCGCTTGACAGAGCCCAAGGTGATGTGCATCCAGATGGAAACCCCCATTTTCACCTCAACCCTAACAATATACTCATCTTAGCCCAAGACATCGCGACATTTTTAAGTGCCATTGACGGCAAACATCAAGCCATTTATGCAGAAAATCTCAAAGTGTTTGAACAAGATTGGCGTACACATCTTGTTCGGTGGCAAAAAAATATGGCTTCCAAAAAAGGTATGAAAGTCATCCAATATCATGACAATATGGCTTACTTTAACGACGCTTACGGTCTTGAAAACATTGGGACTATCGAACCACTTCCTGGCATTCCCCCTTCTTCTCGGCATACGCTAGAACTCATCAAAACCATCAACACTCAAAAACCGTGTTGCATCTTTCACGATGTCTACCACTCCACTAAAACTGCGCAATACATCAGCGAAAAAACAGGCATCCCTATCATCCTCATGCCACATGACATTGGCGCACTTGAGTCCATAGACTCTCTCGTGGCACTCTTTGATTATCTTACAACGGTTCAGGCAAAATGAGTGATATTTTTTTAGTGCCTATTGGGCTTGTGGTGGTTTTGGTGATGATACATGCGTGGTTTGGCATCCGCATCTTAGAACGAGGCATCATCTTTACCGACCTTGCCATCGGACAACTAGCAGCACTGGGGGCTGCGGTGAGCTTTGGTTTGTTTCATGGAGAAAATCTTTACATTTGGACACTCGGATTTGCCCTTTTAGGCGCACTGCTCATCGCCTATGGTGCACGCCTGAGTCTGCATCTTGAAGCGTATATAGGACTTTTATATGTGTTAGGGGCTAGTGGCATCATGATGGTATTGGCACAAAGTGCTGAGGGCATGGAGCATTTCAAGTCTCTTCTTGCTAACGACATACTTTTTACCACACCACAAGACCTTTATGAAAGTACGGCTATCTATAGTTTGATTTCACTCATACTCTACTTCGTTTACCCCAAAACAAGTGGCTTTACTAAAGAACTGCTTTTTTTCTCTCTACTTGCACTTACCGTAACCTCTTCAGTACAACTCGCAGGTGTTTTTGTCGTCTTTACCCTACTCATCGCCCCTGCCATGGTAGCAAGCACACAGCAACGCTTTCCTGTACTTTTGGTTGCTTTTGTATACGGATGGTTTTTTTCGGTTCTTGCCATTGCCGTCGGGTTTTATTATGATTTACCGACGGGGTATGCCATTGTCTTTTTAGGTGCATTTTTAAGCCTTGTAGTCATCTTAGTCAAAAGCAAAAACAAGAAAGTATCTCAAAGCTAAAGAACATCTCATCAAAAGTATGATTTAATAGCATGCTCAGAATG
>DYTF01000039.1 GCA_020726105.1 Sulfurovum sp.
ATCGAAGTAGCAGAAGAAGATTTTGCTGCTGAGGTTGCTAAACAAATGGCGTAATGCCTTGTACTTTTACTCTCTGCCAAGATTGGCAGGGATTAGTCTTCTTTTCATTAAACTACCCTCCTTTTTTTATGCTAAAATAATCCAATTCATTTAAAGGCAATCCATGTCCACGGCTCTACTTCAAGCACACACTCTTTCACACGGTTTTGATACGCTGTTATTTCATGATGTCAGTTTTGTGTTACACCCTTCACAGAGTATGGCTATCGTTGGGAGAAGCGGGTGCGGGAAGTCAACACTGATGCACATCGCCTCGACTTTTATCAAGCCAGATGAGGGGAGTGTGACGCTTTTGGGGCATGATCTTTACACACTGGATGAGGCTACGATTGAATCATTGCGTCGTTATGATATCGGTATTATTTTTCAGTTTCATTATCTGTTTAAAGGTATGAGTGCCCTTGAAAACATCGAAGTGGCAACCATGCTAAGTGGTGAGAGCATCGATGAAGCCTTGCTTGAAAAACTCGAAATCAAAGAACTCATGAGCCAAAAGATAGGTGAACTCTCAGGCGGACAACAACAACGCGTCTCCATCGCCAGAGTATTGAGTAAAAAACCCCGCATCATCTTTGCCGATGAACCCACTGGTAATCTGGATGCAGAAACGGCTGATTTGGTGATGGATGTCTTGTTGGACTACATCAAAGAAACAGGAGCAGGCTTACTGCTTGTGACCCATGATAGCACCATGGCAAAGCGCTGTGACAGTGTTTTTAGACTTGAAGACAAGATGCTGAGGGTGTAAGTGTAAAATTAGGTTTCACTATGATTTGGCAACTAAACTTTTAGATAGAACCGTCAATTCTAAAGAATTCACTCTCTTTTCCCATAAGTCTGAATGAGGAAATGCGACTATTTCACCCGTTCTGACATAGCCTCTGCGTTCATAATACGCGATGAGTTCACTGCGGTGTGTGATGACTTCCATAAAAGCGGTACTCACTCCCCATCGTCTGCATACTTCAGATTCTGCATAAGCTAAAAGCGATTTACCTATCCCATTTGTCTGTAAAGTTGGTTCGACTGCGAATAGCCCAAAGTGAACAGAATTATTTTCACGATGAGCATGAATGACAGCAAGGATTGAAGCTTTATTGTGGGCAATCAAAATGAGTGAATTGGTATCATTCAGTAGTTGAGATAACTCCGTCCTATCAATCCGTTTACCACTCAATAAATCAGCCTCTGTCGCCCACCCCAATCGGGAGCTATCACCGCGATAGGAGCGGTTGACAAGAGAGACAATAGTAGTCGTGTCGTTGGAGGTGGCATGTCTAAAAATCATGATGAGATTTTAGCATAATCGATTAGTTTTTCTTTATTTTGAATGTATTAAAAACAATATCTGTTGCGAGCATCCGCGTTGCATGGTTTACTGCATCAAGAATATCGGCATCACTCCACTCCATGTCTCGTAGTGTATCCAAATCATTTGCAGTGACACCATGGGCGTTACGAATGGCTTTGATTGTGAGGTTGAGCATCGCTATCTCGCGTTTGGGTAGATTTGCAGTATTCGAGTCTTTTCGCATGGCAGTAACTTGTTCAAGCGTCCATCCTGCCATGTTAATCAACAGTCCAGTATTAAAATCAATACAAAATTTACACTCTTCATCACTTGAAACCATGATACGAATAGCGGCTAGAAGTGGCATGGACAAAGTAGGATGGTTCATATAAAATTGGATGAAATCCATTTGTTGGCGTAACAACTCAGGGCTGAGGCTAAAAAGCTTGGCATTGTTGCCAACGCTCCCGCGCATCGCTTCGATTGTTTGGTAGAGTTTTGCTAATTCACCTGTCGCTTCTTCGGGTTCAATAGTTCGAATGAGTGGCATAAAAAATCCTTCTTAAATTAAGTTGACTATTTAGTCTAGTACTATTATAAAACTATTTGACCAAAAAGTCAATAACTTGTGTTATACTTTTACGATGAAAGAAAACACACGACAAAAACTGATTGATGCAACCTATGAGGAAGTCTATTCGCATGGCTATCAAGGTGCAGCATTGGCAGATATATTAGCCAATGCTGGTGTACATAAAGGTTCTATGTATCATTTTTTTTCCAATAAAAAAGAGATGGCACTCTATGCTATAAAAGAAAAGATTTCAGAACGATTTGGAACACGATATGTGGAAATTTTAGACAATGAAAACAGATTTTTAGAGCGTTTTTTTGACGGCTTGAGAGA
Source organism: Sulfurovum sp. (assembly GCA_020726105.1). Classification (GTDB taxonomy): domain Bacteria; phylum Campylobacterota; class Campylobacteria; order Campylobacterales; family Sulfurovaceae; genus Sulfurovum. The sequence goes on from DYTF01000039.1 coordinate 2,259, forward strand.
TCTTAGGCAACGAGATTTTCGTCGTGGATGCCCTATCGCAAATATCGTTCAAGAAATGTCCAATATTGATGAAGATTTTAATGTAACAATGAAAGAAGTATATGCCAAATTTCGCCATATCATCAAACAAATTTTTGACAAAGCGATTGGCATTGGAGAGTTGCGTCCTTGTGATACGGATAAGTTGGCGCTTTTTACGGTATCAGCATTTGAAGGGGCGATACTCTCAGCAAAAGCATCGGGAAATACGCAAGACTATCTTGATTGTATAGAATGTTTGATAAGCTACATCGAAAGCTACAAACATGGATAATACCCAAAATACAAATAAATACCTTATTTTAATGGTTATCGCCATGCTCTTTTGGGGAGTTGCGTGGACAGCAGGCAAAGTCGCAGCGGAACATGCCAATGCTGAAGTTGCCGCTTTTTGGCGTTATGCCATCTCTTTTATGACTATTATTCCCATTATTTGGTATCTGAAAACACCTCTCACAACTGACCGAATAGGTTTGTTTTATATGGTTCTTGCAGGGGTGTTGACCTCGCTTTTTAACTATCTGTTCTTTGCAGGACTCTCTCATGGCGACGCAGGATACGGAGGGACAATGGTGACATCACTGGCTCCTATCTTGACTTACCTGCTCTCCATCTCATTTTTGGGAACGAAAGTGTCCTCCCTTCAAATCTGGGCACTCTCCATCGGTATTTTTGGCGCGTTGATACTGCTTCGTGTACCCTTTGATGGGTTTGCTTTCTTGAGTGCCCAGAGTAGCTATTTCCTCGGATGCGCGCTTGTGTGGTCGTTGGTGACTGTGCTTTCTCAAAAGGCTGCAAAACGAGCTAACCCGATGTTTTACACGGTGGTTGTTTTCGGGATTACGATGGGTGTCAATATGCTTTTTGCTCTGCCACACCATCCGTTTGATTTCGCTGCGTATGACGCGGTGTTTTGGTGGACAATACTTTTTATCGGGGTCGTACCAGGCGCATTTAGCACAGCGCTTTATTTTATATCGGCAGGAAAGGTGGGCGCGCATAAAGCAGGGGTGTTTATGTTTATCGTGCCTGTGGGAGCTATCGTATCGAGTATGCTAGTTTATGGTGAAAAGATAGAACTTTCAACCGTTATAGGATGCGTGCTTGCCTTTGTCGCGGTGGTGATTTTCAATATGAAGAAAACATCGATAGATAAGAAATGAAACATTAGGTTTGTTTCATGCCTGTATGATACTGCTTCTTGCTTGACAACTATCAATACCCTAAAACCGATAATCCATTATACTGTGCAAATAATTAGTAAATAAGGAGCTTTGATGGCATTATTGTACATTGAACAAGTAGAAGAGATGGATGTGGAGCAGATGCAGCAGACGCATGAGAATGAGGTAAAACTTCTCAATAACATCGAAAAATTGGCATTTGGGTATGAGAAAAATGAAGCACAAAAACAAGAGTTAGAAGAAAAACTTGATGCGTATGTCGCTCATGTTAAAGCACATTTTGCCTCTGAGGAAGCGTTAATGTTGCAGTATGATTTCCCCTCTTACGAGATGCATAAACTTGCACACGATATGTTTTTGATAGACCTTGCTTATGCGACCAGACAGTGGAAAGCGTTTGGGGACATCGCTAAAATCATTAATTTTGTCTATAAAACACCCGAGTGGATTGTGATGCATGTCAATGGTGTAGATGCACCAACTGCGAGGTATTTGGCGCAAAAGATGGCGAAGTAAAACGCTCAGTCTTACTTCGCCAGGGTGACAAGTACCCCTTCAAGCATTTTGTCGATGTCTCCATCGAGGATGGCTTCGACATTAGAAAAAGCTTGATTACTCCTAGTGTCTTTGATTTGTTGGTAGGGTTGCATGACATAAGAGCGAATTTGGTGTCCCCAGCCTATTTCTGATTTTTCTACGCCATCCAAAACTGCTTGTTTTTTTGCCATCTCGTACTCATAGAGGCGAGACTTTAACATCTTCATGGCTGCGGATTTATTTTTGTGTTGAGACCTGTCGTTTTGACATTGCACTACGATGTTGGTTGGGATGTGGGTGAGGCGTATGGCGGACTCTGTTTTATTGACATGTTGTCCTCCTGCGCCTGAAGAGCGGTAGGTATCGACACGCAAGTCTTTGTCTTCGATGACAATGTCGATGTCGTCATCAATCTCGGGCGATACCATGACAGAGGAAAAAGAGGTATGTCGCTTGGCGTTGGAGTCAAAAGGGCTGATGCGAACCAGTCTGTGGATGCCGTTTTCCACTTTGAGATAGCCATAGGCATTTTCACCTTTGATGATGAAAGAAGCATCTTTAATGCCTGCCTCATCACCTGCTTGGTAGTCAAGCACTTCGACTTTAAAACCATGCCGTTCCGCCCAGCGTAGGTACATACGGTAAAGTATGCTTGCCCAGTCTTGTGACTCGGTGCCACCAGCACCAGGGTGGATGGAGATGATGGCATTTGCACCGTCATGCTCACCACTGAGCATCATTTGTACCTCTAGTGCGTTGGTATTTGCCTGCAAGGTTTCTGCATCATCATACAGCAGTTCAAGCGTCTCTTCGTCATTTTCTGCTTTGGAGAGCTCAAAGTACTCTTGGGCGTCTTGTACGGCGTCATGGGCTTTGCTGTAGGTAGCAAGGATGCGTTCTGCTTTGGTTTTTTCTTGGGAGATGAGTCCTGCATTGGCTGCATCATTCCAAAACTCGGGGTCTTGTTGCATCTGTTCTATCTCTTCGAGTCTGGCTTGAAGGCTCTCTGGTTTCATGATATTTTTGATATTGCCCATTTTGAGAGAGAGAGTTTTGAGTAGTTCGCTGTATTCGTATGCGTCCATATAAAAGTGTTCCTTTGTCATTACAAATAATTAGATATGATTTTAGCAAAATATAGCGAAATATGAGGTTAGAGATGGTTATCGTTCGGACAATAGAGGCATTACAGGAAGCCAAAAAAGCATGCGTTGGCACGATAGGTTTTGTGCCAACCATGGGCGCACTCCACAAAGGGCATCTCTCGTTGATACAACAAGCAAGAGCAGAAAATGAGCATCTTATCGTCTCTATCTTTGTGAACCCGACACAGTTTTTAGAAGGTGAAGACCTCGATGCCTATCCACGCAAAGAGGAAGCTGACATCAAAATCTGTGAGTTGGCAAAAGTAGATATTCTCTTTATGCCGACGATTGAAGCGATGTATGAAGCCGATGAGTTGAGCATCGGTGCGCCTGCCGTAAGAGGCTACATCTTGGAAGGACAGAAGCGCCCCGGGCATTTTAGTGGTATGCTACAAGTGGTGATGAAGCTACTCAATCTTAGTGGGGCAACCAAAGCTTATTTTGGTAAAAAAGATGCCCAACAGTTGGCGCTCATTAACCAAATGGTGAAAAATTATTTTATGGATGTAAAAATCATCGCCTGCGACATTGTGCGAGATGAAAATGGCTTGGCTCTGAGTAGTCGCAATGTTTATCTGAACGCAGAGGAGAAAAAACGCGCATTGTGTCTTTCGCGTTCACTCAAGCGGGCTACTAAACTGGTGATGGTAGGTGAACTGAGTGTGGAAGTCATCCAAAAAGAGATGTTAGAAGTGCTTGAAGAGGCTGATATGGTTGAGTATGTTGCCATCGTGGACAGAGCATTTAATCCTCTAGTGCGCGTTGAGATAGGTAATACGATTATCTTGGCGGCAGCTTGGGTTGGCAAACCGCGTCTTATAGACAATCTTTGGATTTAAAACATCTCATCATAGCGTACGGGTACAGGTTTTTTTTGTATGGGTTTTGACGGTACGGGCGTTGGTCTGGTGTAGGTTTCCTGCACAGGTTTCGCTCTTTGTAACTGCGGTTCAGAGTATTCGATTGGTTTGGGGACGGCAGGTTGTGTAGGTTTTTCAGGAGCTGTCGCTTTGATGTTAAAAAGCTCTTTGACTGAAGGGCTTGGCTTTTTGGCAGGTTCTGCGACCTGTTCTTTTTTGGGCGTTTCTACTTTTGGAATACTCTGTTTTACTGTGTTTTTTTCTGTCTCGTTCTTTTCTTTGGTCTCGTCTTCTTTGGGTTTGTCTATTTTGATTTCAGGTGCCATGACCTCAATGCCGTCTTTTGGTTTGAGGTAATCCAGCTCGACTAAGATATCCACAGTATTTCTAAAAGTAGGTACTGCCGAGAGAGAAGCAAAATAGTGGCGGTATTTTTTGGCACGGATGACCAAAGTACCGATAGTGTATTTGTGTCCTTCTTCGTCATTGACAAAACCGTAAAAGCTACTGTGGTATTCATTCACATAGTGACCATTTTTAACGATGTGTGCCGTTCCTGTTTTTCCGCCTACTTCGAGTCCAGGGTATTGGGCTTTGACACCTGTGCCTCGCCTGATGACTTCAAGTAGAATGTCGTGTATTTGATTGGCGGCTTTTTTGCCGATGGGCTGTAAGTTTCCTATGGCGGGTTCAAGTTTATAGCGATTGCCTTTGGCATCCTCAAGATAATCTACAATCCTTGGAGTCATCGCAACCCCGTCATTGTTAAACGCGGAGTAGGCTTTAAGAAGCTGCATGAAAGTGACTTGCATACCGTAGCCAAATGAAGAATTGGCTCTATCCATATGGTTATTGAGTAGGCTGAGTGGCTTGAGTGATCCAGGTAAGTCACGCGAAAGGTCGATACCTGTTTTTTTCGCTATCCCAAACTTCAGTAAACCCTCTCTAAACTCCTGCCCTGTGAGTCTCCATGAGATTTGAGAAGTGCCGATGTTGGAGGAGTGCACAACGATGTCCGTCACAGGGAGTGAAGGAAAATAGTCATCATCACTGACCGTTCGCCCACTTCCGATGTCAAATTTTTTATAGCCTGTGTTAAAAACAGTATCGGGTGTGACCCTATTTTTGTTCAGTGCGATGCCGATGGTGAGTGGCTTGAGTACTGAGCCTGCTTCGTAGGGATATTCGGTAAATTTAGCCACCAAGGAAGCGATATCGTTTTGCGTGATATGCGAAGGATTATAGCGGTTGGAAGTCGCTAGACTCAGTACTTTTCCTGTACCACTCTCCATGACACCCACGATGACTTCGTCCGCATAGATACTCTCTTTCATCTTGTCTGCCATCAGTTCAACGCGTCTTTGCAGAGCAAGCGGGATGTTCAAGTGCAAATCTAAACCATCAACGCGTTGTAACTCGATACTGTTTTTGTTATGAATGACTGCACCGACAACATCTCTTTTACCTTGGAAATAGCCATTTTTTTTGGAAGTGATATGTTTTTCGTAGGCACTTTCTAGACCTTTTTTCCCGACAGGTCTTATGTATTTTCCGTCACTGCTGTCACCCACATAGCCCAAGATGGGACTGAGTACATCCCCAAGAGGAAATCGCCTGCTCTCACCGTTTTCAATAATATCTAAACCGTAAACAACCTGAACACCATTTTTGGTTTTAATAGAGCGAAAAACATCAAGTTTTCTAAGCTTATAAGCGAGTGCTTTGAGTTGCATTGCAAATCGCGCATTGATACTTCTTGAGAGGACGATGTTACCTTTGATAGGTCTGCCTTTATGGTCTTTAAATTTAGCAAGTACTTCGTTTTCGGGTATGCCACCGTAGATGCTAAAAAGCTTGACAAAGAGTGCTTTTTTATCAGGCTCTATACTGTCACCGCGTATCACAGCTTGATAGGTCTTTTCTGAATTGCTTAGAGTATAGTCATCGGCTGAGATGATAGAGCCTCTAAATGAACGGTCGTATATGGTGTTGTTTTGGCTGGGTATGTGGCGGTCTGAGAAGATAGTTTTAAGTACAGCGCCAAGGAAAAAGAGCATCACGGTGGCTAGAAGTAAAAAGAGAAAAGCAACTTTGTTTTTTCTGTAGAGTAATGCTTTGTTTTGTATTTCTTTGTCCATATTTTCCTCTTAATAGCCTTGCATTTTATCAAAATTATCTGTTAAATTCGATAAAATACCCAACACTATGAAGTTCAAAAGAGATAGAGAATGATAGACAAGCCCCTTTTTGCATCCGTAATGATACTTCTAACCTTGTCTTTGGTGATGAGTTATTCTCTCTCGGTTTATACGGTTTTACATTTTAACTATGGTGATTTTCATTTTTTTATCAGGCAGAGCATAGCCATTTTCATAGGCTTCATTACGATGGTCATTTTAAGTAAGCTTGATGCTGATGTGTGGTTTATACGACTAGGGATGCTGTTGTTTGTTCTTTTTTTTATTTTGATGATTGTGATGCAGTTTTTGCCCGCTTCTTTAGTCAATGCTGTAGGTGGAGCGAAGAGATGGATTCATCTAGGCCCTATCTCTTTGGCACCAGTTGAGTTTTTTAAGCTTGGTTTTGTCTTTTTTTTAGCGTGGAGTTTTTCACGCAAACTGCTGCATAAAGGCAAAATGGGTTTTTGGGAAGAGATACAGATTTTTGCACCCTATCTTTTTGTTTTTTTGGTTGCAGTTGTCATCATCGCCGTATTTCAAAAAGATTTGGGACAAGTGGTTGTATTGGGCGGTACGCTGATGGTAATGTTCTTGTTTATAGGGAGTTCACTGAGGTTCTTTTTTATGCTTCTCTCAGGTGTATTTGCAGGATTTGTAGGACTCATCTTTTTAGCACCTCACCGTATGGCTCGGATTAAAAGCTGGTGGGGAACAGTGCAGGACAATATCTTGTCCCTGTTTCCCTTTGAGTCCGTCCAAGCATTGCGTATCGAAGTGGCAGGCAACAAAGAGCCGTATCAGATTTCCAATTCACTCAATGCCATCCATAACGGAGGTATTTGGGGTGAAGGGCTGGGAAACGGTCAGTTTAAACTGGGTTATCTGAGTGAAGTGCATACGGACTTTATTTTAGCAGGCATCACCGAAGAGCTAGGGTTTATAGGGCTGACGCTTGTCACGCTGACCATCTTGTTTATCGTGTTTCGTATTTTTAAGATAGCAGCAAAAGTAAAAAACCCTATGTACTATCTCTTTTCTGTTGGAGTTGGGTTGCTCATTGCCTTGGCATTTATACTCAACTCGTATGGTGTTTCAGGGATTACCCCGATTAAAGGAATCGCTGTGCCGTTTTTGAGTTATGGGGGTTCACACATCTGGGCAGCGTGCGTGGCGGTTGGTATGGTGCTGATGATTTCCAAAAAAGTACCAAGAGACAGCGAGGGGCGTATTTTATGAGTATCGTGATGACAGGCGGGGGAACGGGCGGACATCTGGCTATCATCAAAGCGGTCAAAGAGCATCTTGGCTCGCAAGAACTTGTGTATATTGGTTCAACCAAAGGACAAGACAAGCAGTGGTTTGAACATGATACCGACTTTAAAGCACACTATTTTTTCCAAACGCGCGGGGTGGTCAATCAAGGCTTTTTGGGTAAAGTCACATCGCTCTGGATGATGGCGAAGGCAACCCTGCAAGCCTTAAAACTGTTACGAAAACACAAGGCAAAAGTGGTTTTTTCAGTGGGTGGTTTTTCGGCAGCTCCCACTGCCTTTGCGGCTAAAATCTTGCGTATCCCTTTGGTTATCCATGAACAAAATGCAGCACTTGGTTCGCTCAATAAAGTGCTTAAACCTTTTGCAACGGCGTTTATCTCTTCGTATCTTGAAGAGAGTCCCATCAAGGCCTATCCTGTTAAACAGGTATTTTTTGACAATGCCCGTGTGCGCCAAACCGTAAAAACCATCATTTTTCTCGGTGGCTCCCAAGGTGCAAAAGCCATCAATACGCTTGCGCTTGAAATGGCGGCACGGCTTAAAGAAAAAAACATAAAGATTATTCATCAAGCGGGTCAAGCTAACATAGATGAGGTCAAAAAAACCTATGAACAACTTGGTGTGGAAGCAGAGGTTTTTGGTTTTACCAGCAGGCTAGCAGACTATATGAAAGAGGCAGATTTTGCCGTGGCGCGTTCAGGTGCCTCTACGCTTTGGGAGCTTAGCGCAACTGCCTTGCCTGCACTATACATCCCTTATCCTCATGCGGCCAGTGACCATCAGTTTTACAATGCACAGTTTTTGGTGGAGAAAGAGCTGGCATGGATGATGAGGGAAAACGAGATAGAGGTGCAAAAAGTGTTGAACCTTTTAGCGGTAAATCTGGAAGAAAAAAGTAAGGGTTTAATGCAAATCGTAGAAAAAAATGGTAGCGCGGAAATCGCAGCACTGCTCACACAAATTTGACACAATTTTGTGATACTATGTCAGAAGTTTAACAAGGAGAAAAGATGAAAAGTTTAAAGATGGCTTTGGTGTCACTTGGTGTGATAGTTGCTCTAAATGGATGTGGTGGCGGTGGAGGCAGTAGCCTAACAACGCTTTTTTTAGTTGATGAGAATGGTGCTTCTTACGCTGGCATCCCGTATATCTGTGGGCCGATGGAAGTAGCAGCTGTCACAGCACCCAATGGTGAATTTTCATTTTATCCAGGTGAGGATTGCACCTTTGATTTTACGGGTCTTTATGGCACTGATCCGTTAGACCCAACGGTGCCTTTTAATGAATTTATTTATATTGTGGACGATTTAGATAGAGGCAAAAACGGCATACCTTATGAGTGTGAGTTTTTTAATGCAGGAGTCATAAACTATACTTATGATGATGGTATTTGGGATGGTGCGTTTGATTATGACGCGGACGATGCCTGCGTATTTTATCTTTAATCTCAATATTTAGCCACATTTATGCTGCAAGATATGCAGAATGAATGTGCCAAACTGCGTACTTTACCTCCCAATAATCACAATTTAGCTAAAATATCTCTACTTTATACACCATCATTTTAGGATTATTTTATTATGGATATCAGAAAAGAATTTCTAGACTTTTTTCAAAGCAAAGGGCATACGCTCGTACCCAGTTCAGCTCTCGTACCCGAAGATGCAACGCTTATGTTTACCAACGCAGGCATGGTACAGTTTAAAAACATTTTTACAGGTGAAGCACCCATCCCCTCTACGCCACGCGCGACATCTTCACAAACCTGTCTCAGAGCAGGCGGAAAACACAACGACCTTGACAATGTCGGCTACACGGCTCGCCACCATACACTTTTTGAGATGTTGGGTAACTTTTCTTTCGCGGACTATTTTAAAAAAGAAGCCATTGCGTATGCGTGGGAGTTTATTACTTCTGAGCAGTATTTGAACCTTCCTGTGGAAAAACTTTGGGTAACCGTGCATGACTCAGATGATGAAGCAGAAGCACTATGGAAAGAACATATCGCAGCGGATCGCATCGTGCGTTTTGGTGACAGTGACAACTTTTGGCAAATGGGTGACACGGGTCCCTGTGGGCCTTGTTCGGAGATATTTTACGACCAAGGGGTAGAGCATTTTAACAGCCCAGAAGACAAGATGGGTGGGGACGGTGACCGCTTTTTGGAGATTTGGAACTTGGTATTTATGCAGTATTACCGCGATGAGACGGGTACACTCACGCCACTTCCAAAACCAAGCATCGATACAGGGATGGGACTGGAGCGTGTGGTTGCCATCAAAGAGGGCAAACTCAACAACTACCACTCTTCGCTGTTTATGCCGTTTTTGGACAAAATCGCTGAGCTTGTAGGTACAGCATACAACTATGATGCATCAAACTCTGCATCCTACCGTGTCATTGCCGATCACTTGCGTTCGTGTTCTTTTTTACTAGCTCAAGGGGTCAATTTTGACAAAGAGGGGCGTGGGTATGTGCTTAGACGCATCATGCGCCGTGCGATTCGTCATGGGTATTTATTGGGCTTGCGTGAACCGTTTATGTATAAGCTAGTCGATACTTTGGTGGCACTCATGGGTGAGCAGTACGATTACCTGTCAAGCAGAGCTGAGTCCATCAAACTCTCCATGAAAATGGAAGAAGAACGATTTTTTGACACCATCGAAGCAGGTATTAAACTGTTCAATGAAGAGCTGGAAAATACGACTACCGTTTTTAATGGTGAAGTGGCATTTAAGCTTTATGACACCTATGGTTTCCCGCTTGATTTGACTGAAGATATGCTAAGAGAGGAAAACATCAGCCTAGACAGTGATGCTTTTGAAGCCAAAATGCAAGCACAAAAAGCACAATCCAAAGCCAACTGGAAAGGTACGGGTGATGCAGCTGAGACGGGTGATTTCAAGGCACTTAAAGAGCGTTTTGATACCAACACTTTTGTAGGATACGAAAGTGCAACAGCCCAGGCAAAAGTACTGGCATTGTTAGATGAGAATTTTGCTGAGGTAGAAGCAATCGAGACAAAAGGCTGGGTACTACTAGATAAAACACCGTTTTATGCCGAATCAGGTGGGCAGACGGGAGATAGAGGGTCGTTAAACGGTATGGTTAAAGTGCTTGATACCCGAAAGTTTTTGGAGATGAATCTTTCGCAAGTAAAAGGCAGACTAAGTGTCGGTGATGAGGTAGAAGCTGCAGTGGACAGCAGTCGTGCAGAGATCGAAAAACACCATTCTGCAACGCACCTGCTCCATGCAGCACTCAGAGAGATACTCGGAGAGCACATAGCGCAGGCAGGCTCACTCAATGATGACAAGAGATTGCGTTTTGACTTTTCACATCCTAAAGCTTTGAGTGTTGAAGAGTTGGCACAAGTAGAAAATTGGGTCAATGACAAAATCAGCAGAGCCTTACCCGCAAAAACACAAATCATGAGCATAGAAGAAGCAAAAAATACAGGCGCGATGGCTCTCTTTGGTGAAAAATATGGTGATGAAGTACGCGTGGTGAGTATGGGTGATGCTTCTACGGAGCTTTGTGGCGGTACACATGTGGACAATGTCGCGCAAATAGGCTTGTTTATGATTAGCAAAGAATCGGGTGTGAGTGCAGGAGTAAGACGAATAGAGGCTGTTTGTGGCAATGCGGCGGTTGAGGCAGTAAAAACTTTAAGAGACGAACTGTCTGAAATCAAAGCAGAGCTTAAAAATGTCAATCCACTTTCAGGCATAGCCAAACTCAAGGAACAGGTTAAAACGCTTAAAGCCGAGTTGAGCGTAGCGATGAGTTCAGGGCAAAAAGAGTTAAGTGTCTTTGAGGTGGGTGGTGTGCATGTGGTGGTAGAAGAGGTTGAGAGTGGTGACATCAAAGCCATGATTGACGAGCTTAAAAACAAGTATGAGAAGATTGCCGTGATGCTCTTTATGAAAAAAGACGACAAAGTCATGCTAGCAGCAGGCTCTAAAAACACAGCCATCAAAGCAGGAGACTGGATACAAGCCATCGCGCCAATCGTAGGCGGTGGCGGTGGTGGACGACCTGATTTTGCTCAAGCTGGCGGAAAAGATGCAAACATGATAATAAGCGCGATTGAAGAGTCAAAAGTGTACCTGAGTACCATTTTAGAAGGAGGAAATTAAGATGAGTGAAGTATTTGCCAATTATGGACAGTTGATTGTTTTTTTACATGTGTTATCTGCTTTCGTGTGGGTAGGCGGGATGATAGCCATTCGTGTGGCTGTGCATCCTGTCATCAGTGGTGGAGGCGTGAGTGCAGCGCAGAAGCTCCAAAGCGATGTGATGGAGTTGATGCTGCAACCTAAGCAACGGCTGGGGATTACCCTGCAGATTATGGGTAAGCTTTTTAATCTCGTGATGGTTTTCATTATCCTTTTGTTTGCCACAGGACTTGTGATGGCGATAGCCACAGGCGGACATCATGGTGCGCTTAAATCACTCTTTCTTTCCAAAGAAATCATTTGGACGATTATGGCTGTCAACTATGGCTATATGTACATCATGCGTGCAAAAGCATGGAAATTGTATCTAAAGGGTGAGATTATGGTGGCAAAAGCCCAACTGAAATTTATCCCTAACCTGCTTTTGCCATTGAATATTGTGTTGGGTATCATCGCACTATGGCTGGGTGTGAGCCTTAGAGGGCTTTAATGATTTACCTGTGCTCATCTTCCCCAAGCAGGGCAATGCTTTTGGAAAAATTTGGGGTTGCATTTACTCAAAAATCAGTTGAGTATGATGAAGAACAGATTGTCACTTCTGATGCCAAAGACTTCGTCTATACTGCAAGTAAAGGAAAAATGGAGGCTGCCGTGCGTCAGTTTGGACTGGACATCCCGCTTCTTTGCGCCGATACGGTCATCGCTACAAAGGATGGAAGCATTTTACGCAAAGCCAAAGATGTAGAAGATGCAAGACGCATTTTGATGCTTCAAAGCGGTTCAAGTATTTCCATCATCTCTTCGCTGCATTATAGAACGAAATCACTTCTTTTTACAGATATTTCAGCGACACACTACACTTTTGCTCCGTTTGAACATGATGACTTTGAAGCATATCTCAAAAGCGGTTTATGGCAAGGTAAAGCGGGTGCTTGCATGGTAGAAGGGTTTTGCAAACCCTACATCCTATCGGTTAATGGTTTAGAGAGCACGGCGATGGGCTTGCGAGTGGAAGTTTTATTGCCGTGGATAGGGAGATAAGGTGAAGGAATTGAATACGATTGGTCATTCAATATATGAAATTGAAGATTTCATAAAATTATTACAAAATAATAATATCAATACGATTGTTGATGTCCGAAGTACTCCATACAGTAAATTCGCTTCGCAATATAACAGGGAAGCATTGAAAGAATATTTAAAACAAAATGCAATTTGTTATATTTATATGGGCGATACTCTTGGTGCAAGATATGAAGATAAAGATCTCCTTTTTGATAATGGAAAAGTAAATTTTAAAAAAGTGCAAGAAACTAAGAACTTTCAAGATGGTATTCTAAGACTAGAAAGAGGTATTGAAAAGGGGTATAATATCTCTTTGATGTGTTCTGAAAAAGAAGCTTTTGATTGTCACAGATTCGGGTTGATTTCGGAGTTTTTGTCTAAAATATCAATACATGTAAATCATATTTACTCTGATAAAATTGTTTCACAAAAAGAGTTAGAAAAGAAATTGTTAAAAAAATATGATAAATTTCTTCCAAGTGCTGATCTATTCAATCCTGATGTCACAGAAGAGTTGCAACTTGCATTAGCCTATCAAATGAGAAATGAAGATATAGCTTATAATGCCATAACAAATGAAGGAGATGACTAATGAATATCTTTACAGTAGGATATACTCAAAAAAGTGCCGAAGAGTTTTTCACCTCTTTGACACATAATGGTGTTAAAAAATTGATTGATATACGACTCAATAACAAATCCCAGTTGGCAAGTTTCGCTAATGCAAAGCATTTGCCCTATTTGTTAAAAATTCATAATATTGCTTATGAGTACAAAACAGAATTCGCGCCAACAAAAGAGCTTTTAAAAGGGTATCAAGACAAAGAAATAACTTGGGAAGAGTATGAAAAGCAATATAATCAAATTTTAGTTGACAGAGATATTTTGATAAAATTAACTATTTCTGACTTTGAAAATGCAGTTTTATTATGTAGTGAACCAACGGCTAAACAATGTCATCGGAGATTAGCAGCAGAATATATTGCTAAGCATTTTGACAACGCAAATATTAAGCACTTATAAAGGATGAGCATGGAAATTATTATTACGGATTTAACGAGATTCAGCAATCCTGAGATTGTATGTATTGCTGGCATAAATATGGTGACAAATCAGTGCATAAGACCTTTGCCGTATATTTCTGTAGCTGATTGTAAAAGGTTAAATATTTTACCAGGCAATGTGATTAATGGCGATTTTACGAAAATAAAAAATATAGAAAATCCACATTCTGAGGATTGTAACCATACAAAGCTAAATAGAGTAAGGATATGCGATTCTGATGAATTTCAAGAGTTATTAGATGGTGATTTAGTCGGTAGTATTAGTGAAGGCTTTGGGTATGATTTTCCAGAAAAAGGGAAAGTTATCCCGAAAGATTTCACGCCAACAAAATCCATCGTAACACTTAAGATTAACACACGAAATATTGAAATTGTAAAGGATGGATTCAAAGAAGGTAATATCAGACTAAATTTGTTGGATAATGATGGAAAAAGATTTTCATTTCTTTCTATTACCGACTTAGGGTTTTATAATTATGCAATGAAACATTTTCATGATGCTAACTTTCCCCAAATAATAAATGATTTTATAAGAAGACAAGAATCTATTTATTTAAGGATTGGTCTTGGTAGAGAATACCAAGGTGGTTTTTGGCTTCAAATTAATGGTATATACACATTCCCGAATTTTGATACGGAAATACGAAGTTATAGCTAACGCATCTCATTTTCCAAAGGAAATTAAATGTACGAAAATGAACTAAAAGCCCTTAAAAAAGCAGGACGATTTAGAGAGCGGA
>DYTF01000002.1:0-33244 GCA_020726105.1 Sulfurovum sp.
TATTTTGATGACTAGATAGAGCGTTTGAACTCAGGGTACGCTTCAAGCCCACAGTTGATATTGACCGTTTTTCCTACAAATGCCATCTGAAATAGAAATGCAGCCCACTTACTCATGTTATCATTTTCCCAGCCTCCAAATGCTATCTGGTATCCTATCAGTAAAAATCCCATAGAGGCAACGGCATAAACCATGATGTTGGTGGTAAGAACTGCCGTGACATTTTTGGTGCGCAGCAATCCTGCTTCTAGCATTGTAAATCCAGTTACCATGAAAATAATGAGTGTCATAGCAAAAAGTGCAAAAAGTGCAAAAAGTGTATCGATGATATAATTGATTTCCACAAATAAGCCTTAGTAATATTTTTCAGTAGTGTATCGTGTAATGAAAAATATTTAAAGCTTTGATTGATATAAAATAAGGCAGTTTAAATAAAATGAAGAAGTGAAGTATTTGGATATTGATTAAATTTTAACCAATATCCAAAAAAGTTTTTAGAGTGCGTCAGCATCCGTTTCGTCCGTTCTGATACGAATGACATGGTCAATGGTACTGACAAAGATTTTACCGTCACCGATTTTGCCTGTTTTGGCAGCTTGGTTGATGGCTTTGATAGCGATAGCCGCATACTCATCCGTACTGACTACTATCTCTACCTTGATTTTAGGGATAAACTCAACCACATACTCAGCGCCCCTATAGAGTTCTGAATGCCCTTGCTGTCTTCCATAGCCTTTGACTTCTGAGACGGTCATACCCTCGATACCTGCTTCAACAAGTGCCTCTTTAACCTCTTCTAACTTGAACGGTTTGATAATTGCTTCTATTTTTTTCATACTCTTTCCTTTATGCATTTATAGTAGTAGACGCTTAAGCGTTTACTACAACTTCACCATGGATGGATTCATCAAGACCTGCTGATTCCGTCTCTTCATCTACTCTTGCACCACCTGTGATAGCAGAAGCAATAAAGTAAACAATCACTGTACCTATGAGTGTCCATAGGGCTACAACAGCAACTGATTCAAGTTGAACCAAGAATTGACCCATTCTGTCACCGTCTGCTTTGAGTGGACCATCCCAAAGTAGTCCTTTGTCGTCTAGTGCTAACAAACCTGTAGCCAGTGCACCCCAAAGACCCGCTAAGAAGTGGATGCCAAAGGCATCAAGAGAGTCATCGTAGCCCAGTTTTTTCTTGAGTGTCACGACACCAAAGAATGCAATGAGCGCACCAACGATTCCGATAACAAAAGCACCACCGACACCTACAAAGCCTGCAGCAGGTGTGATGGCAACGAGACCTGCAATAATCCCTGAAGCGATACCAAGAAGTGTAGGTCTTTTAAACACAAACCACTCAAGAAGCATCCATGTAACGCCAGCAACAGCCGTTGCAATCGTCGTTGTCAAGACAGCAAGCCCTGCAATCTCATTTGCACCAAATGCTGAACCACCGTTAAATCCATACCAGCCAAACCAAAGTAGTGCAGCCCCAAGAGCAGTAATGAGGATACTGTACGGTTTCATCGCTATTTTAGGGTATCCAGCTCTTTTACCGACCAAGAGTGCAAGCACTAGACCAGCCAAACCACCATTCATGTGAACAACTGTACCACCCGCAAAGTCAAGTGCACCCGCGTCAAACAAAAGTGCACCAGCACCACCCCAAACCATGTGTGCTACAGGTGCATACACTAACAGACCCCAGAGTACGACAATCATCAGCCATGTGGAGTATTTAATACGACCGATGACCGAACCTGCCGCGATGGCTACAGTGATAGCTGCAAATGTACCTTGAAAGGCAACAAATACATACTGAGGGTAGCTTCCTACACTGGTAAGATCTGTCCATTTGATACCATCAAGCATCACATTGCCAAAACCGCCGAAGACATTTTGAAGCATTGCACTTTCGTTGGTGCCAAATGCAATGGAGTATCCTGCGACAATCCACACCACTAATGCAACCATAAATGCACCCATGACCATCGCAAAAGTGTTAAGCGCATTTTTAGATCTTGACATACCGCCGTAGAACAATGCCAAACCCGCAGGTGTCATAAGCAATACCAATGCGGTGGACATCATCATCCACGCTGTGTTTCCTGTGTCCAGTTTACTATCTGCAAAAGCAAAGAGAGGCAAGAACAATGCCATTAGAGCTGAAAGTTTTAGTTTCATACTATTTCCTTTAATTTGATTTTTACATCACTATAGTAACATTGGTAGAAACATTTTTGGTATAAAGGATTGATTAATTTTTAATCAATCTCTGATTGCTATTGAATAAGTGGTATTTCAAGCTTGATACTGTGTTCCTTGAGAAGGCATTTGATGTGATTGGCACTTGCTAGGGCGCGTATCTCTTCATCTGCATCGGCGTAGCGACCGTTTGCATGGATGGCAAGTTGTGCAATAGACTCTTTTTTGTTGTCTATCATCACATGTTGTCCAAAGAGAAGCTTGAGCGAAATATCGATAGAATCTGAAGCCTTGAAAGTATCAAATATCTTTCTAAGCAACTTAGAAAAGGTGTTTTGGTCTATTTTGAATGCTGGTAAATCCTGATCGGTGAGCAGTTTAAGCGGATTGGTATTTTTGGTTCTAAAGAGTGCAATGTTCGCTTCAAGTAAAATGTTTATGTCTGTAAGGATAAGCTTTTCGCTTTCAACTTTGCGTGTGGGTTTGATGCGTGGTGCATTGTAAAGACGCAGGGTAATCTCTTCTTCATTTTCATACCCTACAGTGATGGCATGAAAAAGAAATGAATCATAATTGAGTGTTAGAGAGGTTGTTTTGTATCCAAAACTTTGAGGTGCATATGATAATGCTATATCATACAGCTCTTTTTTTGAGACATATCCAAATAATATTTCCGCAGCATTGTTCAGGTAGAGTATTTTGCCCTGATGACTAAACAGTATAAAAGGACTGTTGTCCCATTCTACAAAGGGTTGAAAGTTAATATCCACATTGTTCTCCAAAAGCGTTTTTGTATGACTGTGTTGCCAGATGGGTGTTAATCCAGATGATGTTCATGCAGTTTTTTTCTCAGCGTGTTTCTGTTGATGCCTAAGACTTGTGAGAGTTGAAGTTGTGAGCCGAATTTTTTAAGTCCTGCTTTTATCAGCGGCACTTCATAGAGACTCAAGTGCTCCCTGTAGCCGTCATTGCCATCAAGATGTTTGAGTAGATAGTGATAGAGTACAGATTTAATCTCTTTCTTATCCATCGAATGCTGCAGCAAGTAGGTGTAGATTGATTTTTTAAGGCTTTTGGTATTGCTGGTTAGATTAAGAGGTATGGCATCGGTTTGTACTGAACTTGGTTCTATCATGAGCGTGGAAAAGGCTTCTTTCAAAAAAAGTCCTTTGATGTGCTCAATATCTTTGGGGCGTTCCGCAAGTGGTGGCATGGTATAGATAAAGGCAAACAAATCATCTATCACTGTTTGATTTCCCATATAATTTGCAGTAGCAATAATGCGTTTATTGGAAAAATCAAGCAAACTTTGGTTGCTCAATTTTTCAAAATCAGCGATAATCAATTCATCATGATTGGCAAGTGCGCTCATGACTTCATCTTGATCTTCTCCAGATACAAGCTTCGCATGGGGAAAGAGGTAGCGCGCCAGTGATTTTTTACCTGTATGCGCTTCACCGATGATAACAGAAGAGACAAAGAGCGTTTTAGTGAGGTTAAAGCTCTTGATGATGTGGTGTATTTTATCGGATGTGGTTGAAAAAGTTTCCATCATTTTCTTTCTGTATGGTTAATTATTAATCATACAGAAATTCAAATAAAAGTATGATAAAATAATTCAATTCAAGCTAAAAGGCACTTTATCAAAACAGCATTTAAACGGTTTTACCGTCATCACTCATATTTGGAACTTGAACAGGCTGTTGAATACTTTTCCATTTTAGGCGGTATGGCAAATGAGGTTGAGTTGGACTATTTTGACGATGTCTTTTCTATGGTAGAGTCCAATTTTGTAGACAATTTTTCAAAGTTCCAGCATCTGGTATCTCCCTCGTATCTTTTGGAAAGTCCTTATAAAGAGATACTTATGGCGGTGGCAAGAGGGGATGGGAAGCTTTACTCCGCATTGCGCAAAGCAAAACTGAGTGAGACGCTAGGAGAGCAAGTACTCCAAGAGTTGATAACTTTGGGTGTACTACAAGTAGAGATTTCAAGAGAATCACCCCTGCGTATGCACGCCAAACACAAATTAAGAAAAGAACAACGCTCTTATCGTGTACAGGATAAACTTCGTTTTGTACAGCCTTTTATGCGTTTTTGGTTTGGGTTTGTGATGGTTTACGCAAAAGATTTGGCAGCAGGCAAGGGTGACGCCTTTATGCAGAATTTCAGGATGCACTATGAGCGATTGCGCTCTTTGGTCTATGAGCAGCTTTGTGATGCTTTGTTGGTGGAGCATTTTTCGGACATAAGCCCCATTTTGTCTAGCGGCAGTTACTGGAATGTGTATAGCGAGTTTGACATCCTTGCGGTCAATACACACAAAAAAATCATTTTGGGAGAATGTAAATACAAAGACCGAAAAGTCTGTAAGAATGAACTCTCTAAACTCAAAGCCAAAGCAGAACAATCTGGCATACCCGTAGATGTCTATGCACTTTTTTCAAAGTCAGGGTTTTCCAATGAACTTTTGCAGACCCAGACTGAAGATCTGCTCTTGTTTGATTTGAATGATCTTAAACTGCTTGCTACTTAGCGCTTTGCGTCGTGGACTGTTTCTTCTAAAAAAATCTCTTCTTCATAGTGTTTGACGCCTTCTAGGAAACCTGAAATCCGTATCTCCTCATACACGATGCCATCAGGCACAGCTTTGGAGTGCAGTTGAACCGCACACTGTTTGTAGTTGGGCTCAAAGGATTTGGGGTCAAACTCAGCCAAGGTAATGGCGTTGATGAGCTGTTCATTGTAGTGAAAAGGAACAAAAACATTGCCTTCGCGCACTGTTTGACTCACTTTGACGATAACATCTTCCACTCGACCCCTTGAGCCTGAGAGTGCGATGCGGTCACCGCTTCCTACTAGGAGTCTGTGCGCATCATTGGGGTGCAGATCTACCCATGCTTCGGGTGCCAGTGCATCGAGTATGCCGACTGTACCTGTTTTGGTTCTGGTATGAAACTGCTCTACGGTGCGCCCAGTGTTGAGCATCAGTGGCAGTGTTTTGGAAGTCATCTCAGACAGAGGCAACCAATCCACAGAGAGCAGGTTTGCTTTTCCATTTTCTGTTCGACATGGCATCTCTTTATCATACAGGCGTTTGGTGCCTTGGGGTGCGTCTGCATTACAAGGCCACTGAATGCCGCCGAGCGTTTCCATCTTTTCATACGACATTTCAGAGTAGTCGCAAAGTTGCCCTTTACTCACCCGTTTAATCTCTTCAAAGACATCTTTAGCACTTTTGAGGTCTTTAAAAAGCAGCTCATATTTTTCTTCAAAATACGCAGAAAATGCCAAGATGATGTCAAGATCTGCTTTACTCTCTCCCAAAGGCTCTACGGCTTTTTTGGCAAGGTTGCAACGGCGCTCTGAATTGGTGTAACATCCCTCTTTTTCACTCCATGTTGCTGCAGCAAAGACTACATCGGCTATTTGCGCTGTATCGGACATAAAGGCATCCTGTACGACCAAAATCTCCAGCTTTTTCAGTGCTTCACGCAGAGCATTTTGGTCGGGGTAACTCACCAGTGGATTGGTGGCTACCACCCAAAGGGCTTTGATCTCACCACGGTTTATGGCATCAATAATCTGCGGGTACGCATAACCGCGTTTTTGGGGTATGAGATCAACGGGTACATTGATGAGATCTGCAAATGTTTGTCTATCCGCAGGAGAGGCATAGTTTCTGTAGCCGGGGATGGAGGAGGTAAAGCCAAACTCACGGGTACCCATGGCGTTACACTGTCCTGTAATGGACATCGGTGAGGCACCTTCGCGCCCCACATTTCCCGTGATGAGTGCAAGGTTGCAGATGGCAGAGACAGTGTCGGTGCCGATACTGCTTTGATTGACGCCCATCGTCCATGCCGACATCACAGCGCCTGCAGAGGCGTAGATTTTTGCTAAGGTGTAAAGTTCTTTCACTTCGATGCCCGTGAGTTCTGCTACTTCTTGGGGCGGATAGTTGGCTAAGATGTGTTTTTTGAACTCCACATACCCGTTGGTACGCTCTTTGATGAAGGTCTCATCTTCCCAGCCTTGCTCAAGGATGATATAACACAGTCCGTTGATGAGTGCCAAGTCTGAACGCGGTTTGAGTGGCACAAAGATGTCTGCCATCTGTGCCGTTTTGGATTTACGCGGATCGATGACGATGATGGTTGGTTTTTTGCCTGTGACGGACTCATTTTTGGCGATGTGCAGTTTTAATATAGGATGATTATCCGCAATGTTTGCACCAATGAGCATGATGACATCCGCTTTTTCAAAATCTTCATAACAGCCTGTTGGCCCGTCGCTTCCAAAGGTTTGTTTGTAACCCATCACCGCAGATGCCATACAAAGCGTGGTGTTGCCGTCATAGTTACTGGTCTCAAGCCCAAGTTGGACAAACTTGCCTAAAGCATAAAACTCTTCAGTCAGCAGTTGCCCTGTTGAGATGACGGCTACCGAGCCTTTACCGTAGGTGGCTTGTATGCGCTTAAATTCATTTGCAGTGTGAGCGAAAGTCTCTTCCCAGCCTGCAGGTGTCAGCTGAGCATTTTTTCGTATGAGCGGTTTTTCTACGCGCGAGTTTGCATAGACCATTTGGTGTTCTGAGAGTCCTTTGGGGCAGAGTGTTCCTAAGTTGACTGGATGTAGAGGGTCACCTTTGGAGTACACCGCTTTGCCATCTTTCACCCCGATATACATTCCACATCCCACACCACAGTATCCGCAGGTAGAGCGTACCCATTTGTCCGGTGCTTTGTCTTTGGCTACTTTTCCAAAGATGGGGTCATCCACTAGGGCGTATTTGTCTGCTTTGATGTCAAGTCCCAAAAAGGCTTTTGTTTTTTCTATAAAGTGCATCTTATTTTCCTTCTAGCCTCTTTGGTTTCCGGCAAAAAAGTTGCCTGCCAAGCCCAAAGGCACTACGGTTCTGTAAAACAAGTACCTTCCGCTCAGCTCAGACACAAAAGCACCTAGAGTTGCGAGTACCACGCTAATCATCGCCCATCCTACTAAGCCGCTGGCTGTGAACAAAAGTCCCAAGAGAGGCAGGGCTAATGCAAAGATTGCCAAAGAATAGACTCTCAATTTCTTTACTGTAGCAAAATGTTCCTGAAGTAGGATACGGCTTCGGTTGTATTGGTAGTAAAGTGGATCCTCTTTGTCTAGGTTTTGATAGAACATCATCTCTTCAAAAATGACCAATGTCTGAGCCATACCCGCTAGGAGTGTAATCGCTAAAAGCACCATCGCACCCTGCGTGCCATTGTAGGCAAGCAGGACGGAGGTGATGAGTAAAAAGCCGACATAGCCTGTGCCAAAGAATTTTTTATTGGTTGAGCTTCTGTCCCAACTCGGACGGGCTTTGATGCGGTAAATCATCGACTGGGCGTAGATGCCATAGATGCCTACAGCTAAGGTTACTGCTTCAAGTAAAAGTAATCCTATGCCTGTGATGTGTACAAAATAGAGCAGGGCAACCACAGAAACTAATCCTGTAAATGCACCCAGGGCTATGGCTTCACGGCTTAACCATGAGGTCCTCCAGTTTTTCATCGCTTTGAGCGCCATGATGGGTCTGCCTAGATGCAGCGCAGAAAGTGGTAAACCAATCGCTGCAGGGATGAAAGCCAAAAGTGCCATGGTAAGGTTTGGCTGAGGAAGATTGAACCCTAAAGCAAAGAGCAACTCACCCAAAAAGAGTGCCAAAAATGCCCCCAGACTCACTTGGGTAAGCACGGTCATAAAAACAAGAGGCAGTTCTGCATGTGCAGGTTTAAGTAGATGCTCATCTGCTACTCTGAGTGTTTCTCCTTCTTTTAGTTTTGGCAGTGTATAGCGTGTAGTGGGTTTAGTGATAGCAACATCTGGCAAGTGTGGCGCAACACCTTCTTTGCTCATATCTTCTTCTAGCCATTGTTTGACATTAAAAACCTCTATCTCTATGGCATTGCTGGGACAGGCTTGTACGCAGGCTGGGCTTTGTCCGAGTTCGAGTTTATCGGCACACATGTGACATTTGGTCACGATGCCACGATCAGCGTTAAAAGTTGGCACTTCATAAGGGCAATTCCAGGTACAGTATTGGCATCCGATACAGCTAGGGTCATCATGCCAAACGATGCCGTTATCAAACTTCACATAAGACTCTGTAGGACAGCCTATGAGACAGGCAGGCTCGATGCAGTGGTTACAGCTCATGGAGTTAAAGAGTTGAAGTGTATCGGGGAATGCGCCCATCTCCATCTCTCCTACTCTACGCCATTTGATTTCATCAGGGTTTGCATTTTGTTCGTTGCAGGCCACTTCACAGCAGTGACAGCCCACACAAGCGGTCGCATCAAAGTGAAAACGGTACTGTTCTCCTTCGTTTAACACAGGCAAATCAATCGAATAATTGCCACACTGCATCCCTGTGTTGGTCTTATGGTTGATAAAATCAGCCAAAGGCGTGTGCTCGCTCAGAGCTTGGACAGCCATTATGCTATTTCCTTTAAGGCTACAAGCAGTTCAGAAAAAACCGCTACACGCTCTTTTTTGTTTTCATGGGTCATGTTGTAGAGTATCTCAGAGAGTTTGAGCGGGACTTTCGGGTTGAGTTTGCTGACCGTGTCTCTTTTGATGCTGGTGGGTTTAAGCATATTGGGTGAGAGTTCCACCACCGATTCAAAGCGTTTTTCACCGGTGAGCAGTTTGTAAAGCTTGAGTCCAAAACCAAAGAGTTCATACTCTTCGCGTCTGGAGCTTTTGGGTTCACTTTCAAGTTCCAGTGTGACAGCAAGACCCAGTTTCTCATGGAGTACATAGTTGATTTTTGTATAAAATGCCAAAGCCTGAAAACTATAGTTTCGCGATAAAAAGCGATCATCAAACATCTCGTATGTTTCACCTCTAAGCTTATGTGTCGCGTAGGTTTGAAGCAGGTACTTGACATGATGTTTGGCTTCGGTAATGGGTAGGGCTTTATGTAGGGTGTGGGCCTCTTTTGCTTCGCGTGTGATTTTGCCTCCCACAAAGATATGTACGCCATCCACCTTCTTACCTTCAGTATCTTTTGCGATGCACCCTTCAAACCCGATGTCTGCTATGCCATGTACACCACACCCTTTGGGGCATGCTGACCAGTTCATGCGTACCGATGCATTGGGTATGGCAACCTCGGAGCTGAGGAAATGTGCCATTTCTATGGCATCGGGTTTGTTGGGTATGACCCCAAAACTGCAAGTTGCCGTTCCTGCACAGGCTATCATGTCGCTGAAGTAGAGGTTGTTGTAGGCTGCATAGTGTTTCACAACAGGGGCAGACTCAAAGCCCTCAAGTGCTTCTTTGGCGATGGATGGGATGTAGACATTTTGATCATAGGTGAGTCTAAGCTCTCCTTGGGCAAATGTTTTTGCGGCATTGGCTACATCTATCATGTGGCTACCACTAAAGATGCCTGAGGGTACGATGAGTTTGTAGGCAAAGGTGCCGTCACGACCCAAAACTTTGTTTGAACCCAGTGCGATAGACTGCGACTGTACTAGAGTCGCTCCTGCTGAGGTAAAATCACAGGCTGCTTCAGACTTAACTCCTTGGATGAAGGCGTCCATCCCCACATCATTCAGCAGATAGACCAAACGGTTTTTGTTGCGGTTGTCTCGGTAGCCGTAGGTTTTAAAAACACTCAAGAGTGATTTGAAAAACAGCGGAACTTGGGTGATAGTGACAAAGAGATTGGCATCTTGTGCCTGCATCCCCACACGCGCACCCAAGTAGACATTGAAGCCAAAGATACCCTCTTTTTGTGCCAATACAAAACAGCAGTCGTGACCGAAAATATTGCAAGAGTTTGAGAGTGAACCCAGTATGCCGGTGTTAAATTTACGCGGAAGTACGGAAATCCATTCGGGGTTTTCGCCAAATACTTCTTGTAGTGCATCGATGATAGGTTTAGTAGGTATGACATTATCGTAAGCGATGCCATCAAGGGGGTCTGTGACGATGTTTCGCGGATTGTCCACACCGGTTTGAAAGGTAGAGATGCCGACTGTTTTGAGCTCTCTGAGGACTTTGGCGATGTTTTCTATCTTGAGATAACGCAGTTCAACCTGCATCCGTGTCGTGAGGTCGATGTAGTCATTGCCATACTTTTGTGCTACTTCACCGATGCGTACAGCCTGTTCATAGTTGAGCTGTCCTGCTGGAATACGCACACGCAACATAAAGTCTTCGCCTTTGTCAAAAAGACCAAAACATTTTAAAAAGTAAGCAGAGTCTTCTGCGGCAAGCTTTTCATATCCGCCTGCAGCGATTTCGTCCAGTGTATCGTAGACATCCATGGGGCTTTTGAGTGCTTTGGTGTTCTCTACTTTATTGAGTTTGGTGTTTCGTGCCTGAGCAGCTTTTTCTAAGATCTGTGTCATGGTTCTATTCACCTTCTTCATTTTTTTAGTTTTCTGATTATAGGTTACATTTTTTTGAAATCCATCTACGTATTGCCTATATTTTAATCAATTGTATTTCACTCCAATCAGAAATATGTAATAGTGTAAAAAGTATGTATAGTTGGTTAAAAATTAATCACTTCTTGCTGTTTTTGTATCCATTTTTACTATACACTTAGACACAAATTAATCTATAGGAAGTAAAAATGGCAGGTTTTAAAGCTTTAAAGGGACAGGGACACGCACCGACGCTGTTCATGGCTTTTTTGTATTTTGATATGAGTTTTATGGTGTGGACGATGTTGGGTCCGTTGGCAACTGAGATTTCTGAAGCCTTGGCAGCAACGGGGTTTATGATCACTGAAGGGCAAAAGGCAACTTTGCTCTCTTTGCCGATACTTTCAGGTGCATTTTTAAGAATCGTACTGGGGTTTGGTGTTGATAAATTTGGGGCAAAAGCAACCGCACTGGTCGCTCAGGCTATCGTTATCGCTGCACTTTTGAGTGCCTATATGATGGGAGAGACCATCACTTACAATGCACTGCTGCTCATTGCACTGGGGCTAGGGTTTGCAGGTGCATCTTTTGCGGTGGCGCTTCCGCAGGCTGGACAGTGGTATCCGCCAAAGTCCCAAGGAACGGTTCTGGGACTTGCAGGCGCAGGGAACATCGGTGTGGTTATCGACTTTTTGTTTGCACCCAAAATAGCAGAACTGTGGGGCTGGCAATCGGTATTTTTAGTGGGCGCAGTGATGGCGATAGCGGTATTTGTCGCGTATCTTTTCTTGGCAAAAAATGCACCCGAATCTATCTACAAAGCAAGACCTAAAAAGCTTATCGATTATGCCAAACTGCTTAAAGATAAAGACACTTGGTGGTTTAACCTCTTTTATGCGGTGAGTTTTGGCGGTTTTGTCGGCTTTGCAGGCTATATGCAAGTCTATTTGATGAATGTGTATCAAGCAGATATGAGTGCCATCGGACTAGACATTTTAGATGAAGCCAATGTCAAAGTTGTTGCAGGGTATTTTGGTGCGCTGTGTATCTTTGCAGGTGCAGTGCTTAGACCCGTAGGCGGAGCCATAGCAGATAAAATGGGCGGGGTCAAGTCACTTTACATCTTCTTTGGAAGTGTCACTGCTTTGGCGATGCTCAATGCCACTGTCTCCCTTCCCTTTGGCGCGGCTATCGTGGTACTTTTTCTCATCATGGCAAATCTTGGCATGGCAAACGGGGCAGTCTTTCAACTGGTGCCGCAGCGTTTTGGCAAAGATATCGGCATTATGACAGGTATCATCGGTGCAGCAGGTGGTCTTGGCGGAACGGCACTCATCAAGACATTTGGATGGTCAAAAGGTGCATTTGACGGTTATGGGGCAGGGTTTATGATTGTTGCGGCGGTTGTGTTGGTGGCTATCATGGGGATTTCACTGGTAAAAACACGCTGGAGAACTACATGGGGTGTTCACTCAGGCGGCATCATTTGATGTGCAGATGCTAGAGATTGAACCCTAGCATCTGACCAAAGAGTTTGTCTTCGGTGAGTCTCATCTTCGCTGATTGCATGAGGTTGTTTTTTTCATAATACGCCACAAGCTCCTGCGCATCCTGTCCTGACATCATCGCTTGATAATACAGAGCAGACAATACTTCTTGCTCATTGACAACGACATTTTCTTTTATCGCCAAAGCTTCCACGATGAGTGCAAGCTTAATGCTACTTTGAGCCGCTTCTTTTACACTCTCTCTGAGCGCATGAAAAAGTGCTTTGTCCTCTTTGTAACGAGTCTGCTCTGCTGTATCCATCTGCTGGAGTGCTTCAAAACTTTTGGCATCTATCTCCTGCTCGACGACATTTTGAGGCAGGGTAAAAGAAAACAGTTTGAGCAGTCCTTGCGTAAGTTTGGGTTTAAGCTCCTCATAATAGCGCTGTGTCAAAACATCTGAGGTGATTTGATCGGCTAGTTTACCTTTGAGTGTTTCAAGCGTGGCAGTGGCGTCATTGAGTATTTTTTGTCCAAAGGCATCGTTCAGCTCAAGCGGCTTTTGTTCTTGTATCTCATGTAGTTTGACTTTAAACTGTGTCTCTTTTCCTGCCAAATCTGCAGACTGATACTGGGAAGGAAAAGTAACAGAGATGGTTTTTTCTTCGCCATAGCCCATGCCGATGAGCTGTTCTTCAAACCCTGGTATAAAGGAGTTTGAACCTATTTTGAGATTAAATTTCTCAGCTGCGCCCCCTTCAAAAGCAACACCGTCCAAAAACCCTTCAAAGTCTATGACACACACATCATCAAACATCGCGGCTCTTGGTTTGGCTATGGCAGTAAATGGTGCTTGTTGTGTCGCCATCTCAAGCAGTTTGGCTTCTACTTTTTGAGGGTCTGCTATGGGTTTTTCGTACGCAGGTATAGCAGCTTTATAGTTGATAGAAGTATCAACAAAAGGGCTTGTGGAGAGTAGTATCTCAAGATAGATGCCCACCTCTTGCTTTTCATATTTTCTAAATCCCGGTTGTCCTAAGATGCTCTCGACATCCACAGCAGCCTCTTTGAGACCTTCTTGGATAAATGCTTTGAGTATCAAGCTTGCCGCTTCTTCCTCGAACTGTTCATCGTTTATCTGTGTAGGTTCGTTATCTGAGGGCTGCGCAGGTGTTTTTGCGGCTTGTTCTTTGAGCTCTGAGGCCTTTTGTTGGGTGAGTGTATCTTCGATTGTACCGATGAGAATCATATTGATATCATCTATTTTTTCAACGCGTATGTTCACGGAAATCCTTTTACTTTAAGAGCGCGATTTTAACACAATAAGATAAAATCTAAACGCATATGGCTAGATTTTAAGCAGATGGGGTGCGGGGGAATTTTCTCAAACATGGTTATAATATTTCACATCAAACAAAGGCTTGGTATGGCATATCAAAACATAGAAACATCGGGTTTTATGCTTGCAAAAGGCAAACATCTCAAAGGTGATGACTTTTTTGAAGTCAAAGTGATGGAAAATCTAACCGTAGCAGTGTTATGTGATGGCGTAGGGTCTGCACTACAAGGAGCGCAAGCGGCATCTCACACCGTCAGTTTTCTTATCAATGCACTCAAAAACAGACCTAAAAGCTGGACGATGGAAAAATCCATCAAACACTTTATAACAACTATCAACAGAGTGCTCTATCTGGAATCCATGACACAGTACGGACGCCAAGAACTGGTCACCACACTGGCGTTGGTCGTCATAGAAGGTGACAGACTCTATGGTGCCAATGTGGGTGACAGTCGTATCTACTTGAAGCGAAGAGACGAAGAGGCTATGTTAACCCAGCTTTCAAATGATCATGTAATGCAAGAAGAGGGCATGAGCAATGTTTTGACGATGGCTATCGGGTTAGAAGAACATGTTTCGCCGTACTATTTTGAAAACAATCTTTTAGCGCAAGACCAGATACTACTGTGCAGTGATGGACTCTACAACGAATTATCTTGGAAAGAGCTGTCTGATGGCATCGGTATGGGTGCATCGTATTTGGTGAAAAAAGCAAGTAAATCGCACCAAGATAATCTTCCTGATGATACCTCTGCGGTGGTCATCGAGATCAAAGAAGTAGACCCCAGACTCAAACTCAAACAGAGCAATCTGCTCGTAAAATCACAGTATGAAGCACAAGAGACCATAGACGGATACACCTTACTTAAACCGCTCATACAAAACGAACGCACCTGGCTGTGCGAAAAAAACGGTCTGCAGTATGTTATCAAGTTTTCTCCCTATGAGACACTTGAAGATGAAGTCTTGCTTGATTTGTTTGTGAAAGAAGCGTGGATGGCAAAAAGACTCAAAGCAGGCTTTTTCCCTAAAGCCGTCATACCCAAAAACCGTACCCAGCGGTATTATGTGATGAGTTTCATCGAAGGGGTGACGCTCAAAGCGCATACTGCCAAAAAACCGCTTTCTGTGGATTTGGGCATCGAACTAGGGATATTTTTACTGAAGATGTCACAGTTTTTGATTAAGTATGACCTTGTGCATGGTGACATTAAACCTGAAAATATTATGCTCACGCAGCGCAGAGGAAAAACTGTTTTTAAAATGGTTGATTTTGGCAGTATCACCGAGGCATATGCGAACATCTCACGCTCAGGGACACCCACCTACCTTGCACCTGAGCGTTTCAGGCAAGAACCTATTAACGAACAAACCGAGATTTACGCCATAGGTGTCACCCTTTATGAAGCCCTGACGCAGAAATACCCATTTGGCGAGATAGAACCTTTCCAAAACCCGTCGTTTGATCGAAAAATAAAAGCACCCTCTAAGCTCAACCCCAACATCCCCACATGGCTAGAAAGCATCATGCTAAGAGCCTTAGAGCCCGACACCGACAAACGCTATCGCAACTACTCTTTGATGCAGTACGAACTCACTCATCCCAGCAATGTCAAGCCGTATTTTGACAAACACGCTTCTGTCTTTGAAAGAAATCCACTCCTCGTCTGCCGCATCGGTTTTGTGGTGATGTTGGTGTTAAATTTTGTTCAGATGGTTTGGTTTTAGCGATATGTTTGCATCTTAAGTTCAAAGCGCGTAGATGAGTTAATGCGACACAAAACCAAGTAAAGATAAGGTAAAATCCCACTCTAATCTTTTTATGGTATTTTAGCCTCTTATTTTGGCTAGACCGGATTAAAAATACAAGCAAAGAAATAGCATAATGAACGACAATCAAGACTATATGAAAGTGGCGAATAAGCTTAGAAAATCGCTCACTGCGGAGCTGTTTGGGCAAGACAGAGCCATTGATGCCATCGTGAACAGTATCAAAACCAATATTCTTACAAGCAAAAGCGGTCCAAAAGCAACCTATTTGTTTTTGGGCTCACCTGCCACGGGTAAGACCTACCTAGCAGAGCTGATGACTAAAAATATGCCTGAGTACAAGATACGAAAATTTGACATGACGCAGTACCATGAGCAAAATGGTGGGGAATTGTACGGTTACCCTAAAGGTTGGTCGGGGTACAGCATCGGGCAGCTGACGGGTTTTGTGCATGACCACCCCAAATCTATCATCGTGTTGGATGCTTTTGAAAAAGCAGATAATGTCATACAGACCAACCTTTTGTCCATCTTTGAGGGTGGGGTGATGCGTGATGCCTGTGGCTGGGACAAAATTACAGACCAGCCCTGCAATGATGCAGAAGAGAAGGTCTACACAGAAGATAATGCACATTTTATCGTGGATTTTAAAGAGTCAATCTTTATCATCACCTCTAGTTTGGGTGAAGAGCTTTACTCAGACAATAAATTTGTCAAGCTCATCGATGATGACTACATCCAAGCTGAGTCGATGATACTTGAGGCTCTCAAAAGAGAAGAAAAGCCCAATATCAAATCAGGTGGGATGCAAAAAGCGATCATCCCAGAGCTTATCTCACGCTTTTCGCAGGCAACCATCGTGTTGTTTAACAAACTCAACTATCCTGCCTATGAGGCTATCGGTCAAAAAGCCTTTTTGGAGTACCAAGAGGTGTTTAAAACCAAGTTTCAGATAGCGTTTTTAGTAGATAAACATTTTCAAAACTTTTTAAAAACCCAAATCCTGCTGTTTGCACCTGAACTTGATGCCAGACGGATCAAAAACAAAGTGGGTGAAAACTTTTTCAGTAAACTGACAGATTATCTCATCGGTTTGGGTGATGAGATGTCAAAGTACAATGAAATCAAAGTCGTGCTGAGTAAAAAAACCGTTGACTTCATAGAAGAAAACATTTCAACGCTCATCGCTGAACAAAAACTGGTCAAAGAGCTGTTTAGAAAAAACATCAAACTTGAAATCGAAGAGGGCTTTAGTGCCAAAGGCACGACGATTAGTTACACCATCAAAAACTGTCGGTTTAAGCAGGTGAAGCGTATTAAAGATTTTAGTGAGGATGGATTGGTATTTGATATCCCCAATGTTTCTTTTGCCGATATCGCAGGGCATACGACTGCTAAGACAAGGCTCAAAGAAGTGATTAACTTTTTAAAAGAGCCAAAAATGCTCAAAGTCTTTAATGTACAACCGCCAAAGGGGATGCTGCTTTATGGCCCTCCTGGTACAGGAAAAACACTTTTGGCAAAGGCATTTTCGGCTGAAGCACAGTTGCCTTTTATCTCCATTACGGGTGTGGAGCTTTTGCAGTTAGATAAAATCAAAAAAGTATTTGCAAAAGCCAAAGAGTATGCGCCGTCTATTATTTTTATCGATGAGATTGACACCATTGGCATGCGTGAAAAAGGCAATAACCGCGAAGTGCAAATCAATAAATTTTTAGCCGAAATGGATGGATTTTCTAACAAAGAAGATGAAAATGTTTTTATCATCGCGGCAACCAACTATAAAGAAAACATCGACAGCGCCATCATTAGACCGGGAAGAATCGAGATACATATCAAGATAGATGATTTGGACAAGGACGCTAGAAAATATTTTATCGATAAAATCATCAAACATAAACCAACGAGCGGTAAGTTTGATATGCATAAGCTTTTGACTTACACCGCAGGCATGACGGGTGCACAACTTGAACTTGTGAGTAAAGAGGCATCATACTACTGCATCAGACACAATATGCCGCACATCACAGAGGAGATACTGATAAAACAGATCAATACCATCAAATACGGTGAAAACATCTCACATATTTCCAACGAACAACTTTTTCTCAAAGCTTCCATCAAAGAAGCAGCACATGCGGTTGTCTCAAAGATACTGATGCCTCATATCAAGATAAAACAAATCGCACTCACACCACGCAACCCTAAAAACGGCTTTATCGCCAACAATTATGAAGAGGGTGAAAGCAATATGACCATTGAAGACATCCAAAATAGGATGTGTGTATCGCTAGCTGGCAGAATAGCCCAAATAAAAAAATATGGAAGCATCGAAGGCTTAGATATGCAAGGCTCAGCCGATTTGCAGCATGCTATCCATGATGCCTATATGGCGATTACCCACTACGGAATGGATACAGAGGTGAGGTATGTCAACATGAAAGGACATACCACTGCCCAGCAGCATACACACACGCCAAACAACACACAACAAAGTACAAAAAAAATTGATGATGCACTTGAACGATGGATGACACAGAGTGAACAGAAAACCATTAAGCTAGTAGAGGCACATTGGGAAAAAATAGAGATCCTATCCTTACATTTACTTGATAAAGAGATACTCTATGGGGATGATTTGGAAGATATTGTCTAGGTACTTTACTGCTTGCTATAAAGACTCAATGATAGAGTCTTTATAGTCATTTGTTATTGTGGTCCAGTTTGTACAGAGCTGATTTGCTCTATAAATTGTTCAATAAAAAAGGTAATAAGGTTCGCCAAATCCTCAGGTGTTTTACTCAGATAGTTGTGTTTAATCAGTATCTTTTGTTCTTGAATATGCGTCTCATTGATAGCATATTTGAGTAAGACATAAGGGGCCAAAGTGTGTGTGTCGTGCATGTCTATTTTTTCTATATTTTCAGGGATATAGTAGTCAATATCAATATCTGGATCCACTAGGACATTATTGACTAATTCTATTACTTTTTCTAATTTTGTTTTGAGTTCTTGTTGCATGGTATTTTCCTTTTGTATTATTTCAGTTAAAGCATCACTCTTTTGTTGAAAAACAGAAGAGTTGCTTCGTTTTTATCCCATCTGCACAGAGTCAATTTCAGACTTGAATTGCTCTACAGAGAAAGTAACCAAATCGGCAATTTTTTCAGCCGTATAGTCAAGATAGGTTTTTCCTAAGCGAATTTTACGCGTAGGCTTATTGTACTCACTGATAACATATTTGACTAAGATATATGGATCTCCATTTATATCACAACTGTCAGTTGTCGTTGCTATTTCAGGTATGCAGTATTCAATATCTATATCGGGATCTGTCATCATGTTGTTAATAAGTAAAACTACTTTATCTAGTTTTTGTTTCAGTTCTTTTTCCATTCTTTTTCCTCTTTGCAGATAAATTATTACTTGACATCATAGGATGCAAGCATGAAGTGTGTAGCTTCATTACACATTGTATCAAAAAAAATATAAAGTGTGGCAAACCAAAGTGTGCTATTGAACTTTTTTGACATTTTGGCGATGGGTATCGAAGCTGTCGGTGAAATCATGTGTTCCTTGCGCATTTTTCATAAAATACAGATACTCTGTTTTGGCAGGTTTCATGGCAGCCTTGAGTGCTTCAAAGCTGACTGCACCGATGGGTGAAGGAGGTAAGCCTTTGTATTTGTAAGTGTTAAAACGGCTGCTGTCATTGCGGATGCGTTCAGGGGTTATCTTCTCGTGTGAGTAGATACCGTAATTGAGAGTACCGTCCATTTGAAGCGCCATTTTTTTGCTAAGACGGTTGTAGATGACGGAGGAGACCAAAGGCATTTCTTGTGTGCTGGCTGCTTCTTTTTGGACGATGGAAGCAACAATGAGAATATCGAGCCATCTTTTTTCTTCGTAGTGTCCATACACTTTTTTAGAAATTGCTTCATATTTTTTAGTAGATGCATCTAAGAGGAAAAGAATGAGGTGTTTTTCGCCGATGCCATAAGGGACAAAATAGGTGTCAGCATAGATGCCTGCTTCAGGATAAGGTGAAAATTCATTGTAGTAAGTTTGAAGTGTGGTTTTGTCAAGATTGAGCCGTTGGGCTACGGTTGCTAAAAAAAGTTCGCTGGTTTCTCCTGGTATCAGAGTGAGGGACTCCATCTTGGCTTTAGCTGTTGCAAGTTTATGCAGAAAATCAATGCGGTTTAGTTTGGTCGCACCGATGTCTACCCAACCACTTTGAGGATTGCCTAGAAATGCTAAGATGTAAGTGTCTAAGAGGCTTAGTGCGTAACCGTTTTGTGCCAACTGTGTTATAATGTGTGAAATAGAACCTTGTGGCACCAAAAGCGTACGCGTTGTTTGAATGGGTAGGGTGGTGTAAAAGGCAAATGCGATGATTAAAGTGAGTACGATGTTTTTTATCCATAATATAGGGGCTATGATACGCACAATACTCATAATTTTTGTCGTCCTTTGTCTTTCGGTTTTTATTTGGCTTAAGATAGGCATCAGACTCGATACATTCTCGGCGTCTGGTTATACGGTTAATGGATTATACATTAAACTGGGTAAGAAGCTTGTGGTTAGAGGTGAGAAAATAGTGCTTCCAAAGCAAAGTACATCACCCTCGTTTGATACTTTTGATGAGACTTTTGATGACATAAAACACTTGTTTACATTTTTTGAGTACATTGAGTTGGAAAACATCCACTTTGAAAATGATACACTGAAACTTATTTTTGCCGATGATGTGCTTTATGTTACCAGTAACGAGTATGAAATCGCTGGAAATATCCACAGAAAAGGTAAGCTATTTGAAGCCGAAATTCCATTACTGTATGTTAAGAAAGAGGATATGCGTATCTCGGGAAGGCTTGAGTATGATTTTCAAACAGACAGTCTGACGACAGAGGGTGATTTTGATGGGTTTTCTATCAAAGGAAGATTTTCTGCGAAGAAGAAAAATGATACCGTTAATTTTAGACTTGAAAGTGATACTTTTACGGATTTGCATCCTTTGGTTGCCAAAATAGGTCTTAGAGATACGGTAAAGGTTTGGGTTTTAGACAGAGTCAAAGCCCAAAACTGTAAGCTACTCGAACTCAGTGGAAGCGCTAAAATCGAAAATAAAAGGTTTATCTTACAAGAGCAGAGTCTTAAAGCAAAAGCACTGTTCAATGACTGCAAAATCCATTTTAAAGAGCGTATACAGCCCGCTATAGCAGAGAGTTTCACTGTCTCTTACGGAAATAATACACTGCTCTTTGATTTTGAAAAACCCACATATGACAGCAGAAACCTCGAAGGAAGTACCGCCTCTATCTTTAATGTGAATGATAAAAATGCAACTTTAAAGCTTGACCTTGCGTTTGATACGGCTTTTGATGCAGGTCTTCAAACGCTCATAAAAGCCTATAGGCTACAGATACCTATTGTCCAAAAAGGCGGAACGATGGATGCGCATTTTATAGCCAATCTGGGACTCAACGATGGTAAAGAAGCATTTTTGGTTGATGTTAACCTTACTAAGGGTGAGGTGGAGATACATGGCATCACGCTTCCTTTGCAAAAAGGCACGCTTCATTATGAAAAAGGCACGATTCGCTTAGAAGATATGACCTTAAAAGATGAGGCGTATGAGGCAAATATTGAGGGTACTGTTTATTTAGCAAAACAAAAAGCTGATTTGACGGTCAAAGCAAAACGAATTGACATAGAGGCTAAAGGCGAGAAGTTTTTTTCTTTACATGATGAAAACTTCCCTGTGTTAC
This sequence comes from Sulfurovum sp., assembly GCA_020726105.1. Lineage (GTDB taxonomy): Bacteria > Campylobacterota > Campylobacteria > Campylobacterales > Sulfurovaceae > Sulfurovum. The sequence continues at coordinate 20,984 of DYTF01000002.1, forward strand.
TTGAATACAAGCAGGATATCTCCTTGTCGTTTCCTTCATTTAAAACAACCATTGTGCAAACACAAGATCAAACGCAGATAGATGTTTCTGATATGAGCGCGCTTAAGCCCTATCTTTCTTCTTCGTCACCTTTTTCAGAAGGAGGCAGCATTACTCTCAAAACAAAAAACTTTAAAACATTTAGTTTTGAGGGTGTTATCAAGCGTTCTGAGTGTATCTTATATGAAAATGAAGACACATGTGAGGCAAGTATTCCATTTTTGGCAACACTTACACCTTCAGATTTTGATTTTGATGCACTGGGGGGACGCATTCACTACAGTGAGTCGCAAGCGCGCCTCAAACTACAAGACATTAACATAGACCTTGAAAAGCTATTGACACAAGAATCAAAAAAGCGTACAAAAGAAGGACAACAACTTTCAATTTCAGGCAAAAATAGCCATTTGAGATATGGAAATCATGCATTGCTTACAGATAGTTATAGTATAGAATTGAAAAAAAATGCTGATATAGCGTTTTTGGGTAGTGCTGAGGGTGACGGTATAAGATTTTCTAAAAAAAATCAAATGATTGCTTGGCAAGCGTTGCGCATCAAAGATAAAGTGCTTCACAAACTCTTAAACTTTAAAGGTCTTCAAGGAGGGCGATACACTTTTAGCGGTGAAGGTGAGTTAGACAAAACAATAAAAGGAGAAATCATTGTCGAGGGAGGTGCGATGAAAGACTTCAAGGCATACAACAACACACTTGCACTCATCAATACACTTCCTGAACTTGCATTGTTAAATGACCCTGGGTTTTCACAAAAAGGGTTTGTGATTGATGAAGGTGTTGCGCAGTATCGTATTATTGAGAAAAAACAGATTGTTTTTGATTCGATTTATGTCAAGGGGGCTGCTACAACGATTGAAGGAAGAGGGGAGATTGATTTAGAAAAAAGAACACTTTCTATTGATTTGGCTATTCATGTTGCGCGTAATTTAGGAAAATTGATAGGTAGCTTACCCCTTGTTGGCTACATTGTGATGGGTGAGAATAAAAGTGCCACAATCGGATTAAAAATTACAGGTGATTTAGACAAACCTATCGTCAAGACTTCTGCAGTTCAAGAGATATTTACCCTACCACTTGACATCATCAAAAGAACACTTGAGACACCCGCAAGGCTCATACAATAATAAACACTACTTTTTAGCGTAAAGCATTGCGTATGCGACGATCTTTGATGTGAAGATCAAGCTGCGGGTGAGGCATCGCGATACCGTGAGTGGTGAGTGTGTCGTAAATGAGTATCAAAAGATTGGATTTAGTGGAGGGTCGTATCCCTTCTATCCACACAAGAAGTTCAAGCTCCATAAAACTATCACCCACACCACTCATCCATACAGCTGGTTTTCTCATCCTGACATTTCGAAGTAAAGGAATTTTACTTGCCATTACCGCATCAAGTATAAGTGCTTGTATTTTTTTGACATCACTGCCATAAGGCACTTTAAAAGGGACATAAATTCTTCTTATGCGGTCTTCAAATGTGAGATTCACCACCTGTCCATCTATGAGGTCACTGTTAGGAACAAGGATATGAATATTGTCTATGGTTCGGATGACGGTTGCCCTGAAACCTATGTCCATAACCTTGCCTGTCAGTGTCTCTTTGATGCGGATATAGTCTCCTAGTTTAATATAGTTTTCACTCAAAAGTACCATGCCCGATATGATGCTTGAGACTAAACTTCTTAAGGCAAAACCCACACCAATGGAAAGCGCACCTGCGAGTACAGCAAGGTTGGTAACACTTAATCCTATGGTACTCATCGCAACGATAAAAGTAATAAAAAAGATAAGCGTTGCACCGATGTTTGCGATGATTTTAATCGATGTTGTGCTCATGTCTTTGCGTCGTTTATGTAGCTTAGTGAAGAGTTTAAAGTAGATTTTTGCTACGACAAATCCAAGAATTAAAATACCAAGAAGCTTAAATATACTCAGAAAACTAATAGGCGTTTCGTCTAAAACCAAAAATGGTTTACTAATATACCCGTAAAAATTGTCATAAACAGCGTGAAGATTTTCTTGGATGGTGAGATAGTTATAGTTTATTGCATTGTCACTTGATTTGGTTAGGCTTTCAAGCTCTATCTGTTTTGCTTCATACAAGGTGCGCTCTATGCTTAGTTGCTCAACCGTTTCTCTCAAGGCTTTGCGTTGCGCAAGCGCAAGCCGTAAATCGTTTTTTTGATAATAACCTAAAGTTAAAAGCAATCTTTTGTCTGAAAGAATAATCAGTGCTTTGTTGTGCGCCAATTCCAATTCACTGAGTTTGCTTGCTAATTTTTTTGAGATATTTTCTTGAGAGAGTAGCTCTCTCTCTTTGGCGAGGTTAGCGGCGACTCGTTTTTTATTGAGTTGGTTTATTTCTTTTTGCTCTTTCGTTAAGGCAATTTCATACTCACTCAAATCAAATTTCACACGAGAGAGCACCAAACTAAGTAGTTTTTCTCCTTCTGTGATGAATTGTTGATAATTTTGAGTGGAGATTTTCTCATAGCGTTGTTTGAGTTTATAATAGGCAAATTGCAACTGGTAAAGTAAAAGATTTTCATGCTGAAGATCCGAAATACCCTCGATACGCTTTTTTAAGTATGAAAGTTTTTCTTGAATAAATGCTTGGTTTTGTTCAAGTTTTATTTTTTGCTCAAGCGTAGATGAGACGGTGTTAAAAAGTTCAATATATTCAACATCTTTAATACTTTCTTTGTCTACAATATCAGCATCAAGTATTTCTGTAGGCGGTTTTTTTACGACCATGGTACGAAGTTTTTCCAAAAGGTTTTTTTCGCTTTTTAGTCGCTCCGTATCCTCATCGTCCAGAGGCGTATCATTCGATATTTTTTCCAATAATTGATTATAGTAAACAAGTGTATCGCCTTCTTGATACAGTCTGCTATCTATCTGCACAGCCCAAACACTCAGACTCAAACCAAGAAAAATGCTTAATAGTTTCACTTTCGTCCTTATAAAAGAGATATCGTCATGATGGCTTTGCGTATCATATCACGATTATTCATTTCTTAAAACAGTCAGTGGATCTGTTTGTGCTGCTTTTTTTGCAGGATACAGTGACGAAAAAAAGATAATAATACTTGTACCGATGAGTATAAAACCAAAATCCTGAAACATCAAATCAACAGGAAGCTTACTTGTACCGTATACATCTTCGGGCATGGTGATGATGTCAAATGTTTTCAAAGCCCAAATTCCAACCCCACCCAACAGTGAACCTGCAACAATCCCTAAGCCACCGATAATCAGTCCAAGTCTAAAAAAGATAGTGCGTATCTCTTTTGTTGTAGCGCCCAAAGTACGCAAAAGGGCTATCTCACTTCTTCTACTCATCACAGTCATCAGTAAAGAAGAGATGATGTTGAGTGATGCTACTAAGATGATAAGAAGCAGAACGAGGAAGAGTGCTTTTTTTTCCATCTCCATCGCCGCAAAGAAATTTCCATTTTGTTGCCACCAGCCCTCTATGATAACACTTTTGGGCAACATTTTTTTAATGGCTTCGATTTCATCTAAAGGGTTTTCGGTATAAATATGTAAACCATCATAGCTACCTTTTTTGCGCTTGAGGAGTTTTTCGAAAGCCTCAAGTGAGGTATACATGATGGCTTTATCGTATGCTTTAAGTCCTGATTTGAAGATGCCATTCACACTAAAGCGTTTTTGTAGCGGCATTGTGCCAAAGCCTATTGCTTGTTGCTCGGAGAAATAAATCGTGACCTTGTCTCCCGTGAGGGCATTCATCTCATAAGCAAGACCTTCACCAATAACCACAGCAAATGGATGTGGCATCTCTTTTCTGGCTTCTTTGAAGATAGGATTGATGGCAGCTTCTTTGTCAAAATCCACCCCATAGACTAAAGAGCCTTGTACTGCACCGTCGTTTTTGGTGATGACCTGTGTGGTATAGTAGGGACTAAGCTGTAGTTTGGGAAATTTATGAATCAAACGACTGAGTAGTTCTTCACCCAGTGCATTTTCTTCAAGTGGTAAGATGGTAAGCGGATAGTTCATCACAAAAAGTTTTTTACTGAACTCTTTTTGTGTCCCATTCATGATGCCCATGGCTATCATCAGTACCATTACACCAGCAGTTATACCTAAAAAAGCCAGCAAAGCGGAGACAAAGATAAAAGGGTTTTCTTTGTCATATTTGAGATAGTGTCTGATGATGTGCCTAATGAATTTTTTATTAGGCTTAATGGAGGATTGGTGTTGGGTATCTGCTTGCATTATTTAAGCCAATAAACCTTTTTTTGGCCCACTTTGTCCGCAACAACTTTTGTATTTTTTGCCAGAACCACAAGAGCATAAATCATTTCGTCTTGGCTTCTTTCCACTTACAGGTACGGTATGATTTTTTTTGTCCATCACATCGGTACTCAGCCTCACATCAGAGGTACTACTTTCAAGTTCTTCTCTTATGTGTTCTATAGCGACTTCTTCTTCTTCGCGGGAGCTAAAGTTAAATTGTACCAACTGAAGCACTTTAACCGCTTCGAGCTTGATGCGAACCACAAGGTCGGTAAAGAGTTTGTAGCTCTCTTGTTTGTACTCTGTGAGTGGGTCTTTTTGGTTGTATCCTCTGAGTCCGATACCTGTTTTGAGTACATCCATTTCATAAAGATGGTCTCTCCATTGTGGGTCAAGTACTTGGAGATAGAGGATGCATTCTGCTTCATGTCTTTGTTCTGAGTCAAGTTGGGACATTTTTGTCTCATAAAGCGTTTCCATCATTTCTGTAATCATAGCAGCGATTTCGTCTGCTTCTTTTTCTTGAAATTCCTCACCCTTAAGCTCAATATGAAGCTCTTCTTTTAAGAGCGCAAGCAATCTGTCAATATCATAATCTTCTCTTGACATCCCTGCTAAAATTTCTGATTCTGCTAAAAGATACGCGACATACTCAGCACGGTTTTCTTTGAGTTTGCTTGCCATGTCAAAAGACGGGTCAAGGAGTTGATTTCTAAACGCATAGATAGCCTTTCTTTGATGATTGGCTACATCGTCATACTCTAAGACATGTTTTCGTGATTCATAATGTTGGTTTTCCACTTTTTTCTGTGCTTTTTCAACTGAACGGGTGACCAATTTAGAGTCGATAAATTCACCTTCTTCAACACCGAGTCTATTCATGATGTTTCTGATTTTCTCTCCGCCAAAGATACGAAGTAGATTGTCATCCAGACTTAAAAAAAACTGGCTCTCACCTGGATCACCTTGACGACCTGAACGCCCTCTAAGTTGATTGTCAATTCGCCTACTTTCGTGACGCTCTGTACCCAAAATCATCAGCCCACCCAGACTTCTCACCTCGTCATTTATCTTAATGTCCACGCCACGCCCTGCCATGTTTGTAGCGACCGTTACGGCTGCTTTTTGACCTGCATTGACGATGATTTCTGCTTCTTGAGCATGGTTTTTTGCATTGAGGATGTTGTGGGCGATTTTCTCTTTTTTGAGTCTTTCGTGTATCATTTCTGATTTTTCGATGGAGGCTGTACCGATGAGAACAGGCTGTCCTTTTTGGTGTAGTTCTTTGACTCTTCTGACTACTGCATCCATTTTTTCGCGTTCTGTGTTGTAGATAAGGTCATTTTTGTCGATTCTTGCTACGGCAAGATTGGTTGGTATGGAGATAACATCAAGGTTGTAGATTTGTGAAAACTCTGTCGCTTCTGTTTGCGCTGTACCCGTCATGCCCGCGAGTTTTTTGTAGAGCCTAAAGTAGTTTTGGTAGGTAATCTCTGCCAGCGTTTGTGACTCTTCTTGTATCTCAACACTTTCTTTGGCTTCAAGAGCTTGGTGTAGCCCTTCAGAGTAACGCCGCCCTTCTGAGAGTCTGCCTGTAAACTCATCTACGATGATAATCTCATCATCTTGCACCACATAATCGACATCTTTTACAAAGATATAGTGTGCCTTGAGAGCTTGGTCGAGGTGGTGAGAGAGGGCTGCATTTTCAAGATTGTAGAGGTTTTCTACTTCAAAGAGGTCTTGTGCTTTTTGAAGTCCATCTTCTGTCATGACAATCGTTCGGTTTTTTTCATCAACAATAAAATCACCCGTAGTTTGTTCAGGCTCACCTGGTTTTGTTGCTAATTTCTCTCCGCGTATCATCTGTTTGGCTATATCATCAGCTTGTGCATAATGTGAATAATCCCGTTTTGCAGGCCCTGAGATAATGAGTGGTGTACGCGCCTCATCGATGAGAATAGAGTCCACTTCATCCACGATAGCATAGTGGTGTTCTCGTTGTACTTTTTCTTCAGCGCGCACTTTCATGTTGTCGCGAAGGTAGTCAAAGCCGTATTCGTTGTTTGTTCCGTAAGTAATATCGCAAGCATACTGCGCTTTTCGCTCTTCTTCATGGTGGATACCTGAGATGATACATCCCACACTGTAACCTAAAAATTCATACAAAGGTCTCATCTCTTCAGAGTCTCTGCGTGCGAGATAGTCGTTGACCGTAACAACATGAACGCCTTTGCCACCCATGGCGTTGAGGACTACGGCGAGTGTGGCAACCAGTGTTTTGCCTTCACCTGTTTTCATCTCTGCGATGTTTCCATCGTTAAGCACCAGCCCTCCGACCATTTGCACATCATAATGTCTCATGCCTAGACTGCGTTTAGCAGCCTCTCTGGTGATGGCAAAAGAGTCAAACAGAACTTCATCTAAACTTTTTGTACCATTTTTTACTTCAACTTTTAGTGCTTCAAATGTCGCTTTAAGTGCCACATCATCTAGTACCTCATAGGTGCTTTCAAGTGTAGTGATGGTTTTTACTTTTTTAAGGTAGTTTTTTATAATCTTGTCGTTTTGGGTGCCAAAAAGTTTAAGTACGCTTTTTATCATGATACACTGAGCCTTTACATAAATTGGGGTTATTTTATCTAAATAGTGATTAATCTTCTGTTAAGGTACACGCGATGCGTATGAAATGACATCATCGTCATACAAGTGCACTTTTGGTATAGTCTGACTTTATAAAAGGAATGGCTATGAGAGTATCATTATTATTGCTATGGGTGTCGTCTGTGCTCTTTGGTGGCATTACTTTACCTGAAAACTTTCAGGCTACATTTTCCCAGAAGATTACCAATACAAAAAAAAGTGTTATCAGCTATGGCGGAGAGGTGCGTTTTTCAAATGAAACCCTCTTTAAGTGGAGTTATAAAACACCCACTCAAAAAGAGGTTTGCACGAACAGTTCAGAACTTATGGTGGTTGATCATGATTTAGAACAGGTTTCGGTTTATCTCATAGATAAGGGGATTGACATCACCAAGATACTACAAAATGCCAAACCAAAAACTGCTACTGTTTATGTAGCTGAGTATGAAAATAAACACTACACGATACAGATAGATGCGCAAAAGCGACTTCAGGGCATTGCCTATTATGACGATTTGGACAATAAGGTGCAAATCGTATTTTCAGATATACGCTACGGTAAAGGAAGTCTGCCTGCAAATGTCATGCGATGCGATTACCCTATAGAGTATGATAAGATTGAGGGGTAGAAGTCTGTGCAGGGATTGATACTCAAAATGCAAGATGACTTTAACTGGACATTTATGGCAGGTTTGGCACTGGCGATTCTTCTGTTTATTGTTTTGGTTGTGGTTGTCTCTGCTATGAGGGTGAAAACCTATAGAGACCGTTTTTTAGACATCTCTCTTGATAACACAGATAAGACAGAGACTATCTTGACACTTGAAGAAGAACTCGAAGCCCTCAAAGTAACCAATGACCATAATGAGCAAACGCTGAAGGAGTTTGCTAAAACCAAAGAAATACTGAAGGCGACACAAGAGACACTTCTAGGGCTACAAGAAAACTTTGTTTTGCTGGAAAAAGAGTTTTCTCAAACACAAAATCAACTTTCAACACTCCAAAACACCCACGAAGATGCAACAAAAGAGCAGCTGATACTTAGAGGACAGTATGACACATTGCAAGAAGATACCAATAGACTTCGCATAAACAATAGCCGTCTACTCATGAAACTCCAAAGTGAAGAGCGTCAAGCCTCTTTGAAGTAGCAGGGCTTCTGCTCATTTTTCCCACTTTCAGCACATTATGCTAAAATCGCAGTTATATTTAAGAAGCAAGGATAAAAGATGCTTAGTACAGTGAATCTAACACAACGATATGGCAAAAGAATACTATTTGACAAGATAAACATGACACTTGATGTGGGCAAGCGCTACGGTCTCATCGGTGCAAATGGTGCGGGAAAATCAACCTTTATTAAGATTTTATCTGGTGAGTTGGAGCAAAGTGATGGGGAAGTGCAGCTTCAAGCAGGTCTAAAACTGGGTGTTTTAGGGCAAAACCAGTACGCTTTTGAAGAGTTTACTCTCAAAGATGCTGTTTTGTACGGAAACAAAAAACTTTTTGACGCCCAAAAAGAGAAAGAAAAACTTTACATGGAAGGCGATTTCGAGAGTGACGCGGTCAATAACCGTTTGGGTGAACTTGAGATGATCTGCGCGGATGAAGACCCTACTTATGAGTCTGATGTCAAGATAGAAAAACTGCTCCAGTCTCTGGGTTTCGCGCCAGAACAGCACCATGAACTGATGTCTTCACTCACAGGTGGTGATAAGTTTAAGATATTGCTAGCGCAAGTACTTTTCTTGAAGCCAGATGTTTTGTTACTCGATGAGCCTACTAACAACCTCGATATGGATACCATCTCGTGGCTTGAAAATGAACTGACACGCCACGAAGGAACTTTGCTTGTGATCTCTCACGATAGACACTTCATTAATGGTGTGGTGACACACATCCTTGACCTTGACTTTCAAAATATCCGTGAATTTACGGGCAATTATGATGAGTGGTACATCGCTGCCAACCTCATAGCCAAACAAGCCCAAACAGACAGAGATAAAGCCCTCAAGGAAAAAGGGGATTTGGAAAAATTTATCACACGATTTTCAGCCAATGCCTCTAAGGCAAAACAGGCTACAAGCCGCCAAAAACAACTAGACAAACTGGATGTGCAGGAGATAAAACTCTCAAGCAGACGCGACCCTAGCATCATGTTTAAGCCACATAGAGACATCGGCAATGAAGTACTTGAAGTTGAAGGACTTTCTAAAAGTTATGGTGATTTGAAAGTTTTTGAAGACATCTCTTTTAAGCTGGATAAAAATGAGAAAATCGCCATCATCGGTGGCAATGGTGTGGGTAAAACAACACTCCTTAAGATACTTATGGGTGAAGTAGAAGCCGATACGGGTATCTTTAAGTGGGGTCAAACCATCACAACAAGCTACTTCCCTCAAAACACTACCGATGTAGTGACAGGAGAAGAAGAATTGCCCCAGTGGATACAAGGTTTTGACCCAAAATGGCACATTGACGACATTCGCAAAACACTCGGGCGTATGCTCTTTACGGGCGAAGAGCAGAAGAAAAAAGTAAACAGTTGTTCAGGTGGAGAAAAACACCGCGTGATGCTTTCCAAAATCATGATGGATGCCTCTAACTTTTTAGTGATGGATGAGCCAAATAATCACCTCGACCTTGAAGCGATTATCGCTTTAGGTGAAGCACTCTACAACTACCAAGGCGGTGTCATCTGTGTTTCTCACGATAGGGAACTCATCGATGCCTTTGCCACACGCATCATACAAATCAAAGAAGATGGAAGCATTGTTGATTTTCATGGTGATTATGAAAGTTTTGTAGAGCAGTTTGAGCACTAGGTTTTGAAGGGATTCTTTGTAAAAAGAGAATTTATTTTGGCAAATTCGTCCTATTCTTTACCATAGTTTTTTGACAAAATCTTAATAATCATTTAAGTAATAGTGTGTAATGATACACACTATAAAAGGAAAATTGTGAGCCAAAAAGAGAAGTTGCTTGAAGCGATGAAAAATAACCCCAAAAATATATCGTTTAACGATATAAAAAAACTTTTGGAAAATCATGGTTATGAAGCTCACAATAACGGTGGCAGTCATTTTGTATTTCGTAAAGAGGGGTATGGGCATATAGTCATACCACATCATAAGCCCATCAAGGCAATTTATGTCAAACAAGTCTTAGAAATACTGGAGAGTGAACAATGAAAAAAGATTTAAACTATTATACAAATCTTGATTATGAAATCATAACAAAAAAGATTAGCCCAAAAGATGGTGATGGCTGGTTTGCCTACTACAAAGACTTTAGGGGCGTCATGGGTGATGGAGAAACGCCGCAAGAAGCCATAAGCGAAGCCTTGGAAGCATTTAACGCTTTTGTAGAAGTTGCTTTGTCTAATGGAGATGCTATCTCTTTACCGCATGAAGAAGACAAAACAGTCAGAATCAACATCACAATGCCTTCAAAACTTGTTAAAAAAATTGATGAATATATCGCTCCATTGCACATGTCAAGAAGTGCTTTTTTACAGAAGTTGGCTAAAGATGTGATTTGATTTGTAAATACCGTAAAAAATAGTGACGGCAGATTCGTCGAACTCTGGTTATTAAGTTATCATGGGTATTTCTAGCAAAATATAGTAATATTTTTTCTCGTTTTTAAATCAATCGAAATAACATATGGTGTTACGCGATATTCGTATACACCATCTGAACATCATCATCGTCTTCTAGTTTGTCGATGAGGATGTCTATCTCTTCCATGTGGGCTTCGCCCAGTTCAATAGGGGTGTTGGCGATGTACTCTAGGGTGGCTTTCTTGACCTCTATCTTTTTCTCTTCAAGTGCTTTACTGAGTTCACCAAATGAAGTGTAGTCTCCGTAGATTCGGATGATGGCTAAGTCGTCACCGTTTTCCTGAGGCTCTACATCTTCTTCTATCTCTTCTAGCCCAAAGTCTATGAGTTCAAGTTCAAGTTCTTCTGTGTCCATATTTTCGGTTTTATTGAATACAAAGATGCATTTTTTGCTAAACATAAAGCTAAGTGAGCCTGAAGTGAGCATCTCTGCGTTGTTGCGGTTGAGGATGGCTTTGACATTGGCTACGGTTCGTGTGCCGTTGTCTGAGGCGCACTCAAGGATGATTTGTACCCCATGGCTCGCTTTGATGTCATAGGTAATCTCTTTGATGTCCGCCAGGTCTTTGGCTGCGGCTCTTTTGATGGCGGCGTCGATGTTGTCTTTTGGCATATTTTGCGCTTTGGCATTGAGGATGGCGGTGCGCAGTTTAGGGTTCATGTCTGGGTCTTGCCCGCCTTCTTTGGCTGCCATGGTGATGATTTTCCCTAGTTTAGGAAATACCCGTGACATGGTTCCCCATCGTTTCATTTTTGCTGCTTTGCGGTATTCGAACGCTCTACCCATATTGTGCTTCCTTGCTGTTGTAATGGGCATCATTATATCCCATTTTACTTAAGTACATCGGGCAGTCTGAAGCGTGATAATAGTCCTTAGAGGCTATAATATTTCTAAAAAAGGATACCCATGACACTTGAAGCCCTACAAAACATCATCCAAACAGAAGTGGGTGTATTGTTGTATTTTTCAGGCGAACACTGCAATGTCTGTCATGCACTCAGACCCAAGTTTGCGGAGCTGTTTGATACAGAGTTTCCACAGATAAAGCAGATCTATCTGGATGCACATGAAAACCTTGAGATTTCAGTGCACTTTGCTGTTTTTTCTGTGCCTACGATGATAGTATTTTTGGATGGCAAAGAATTTGCGCGTGAAGGCAGAGCAGTTAGCTTACATAAACTAAGTGAGCAACTAGCACGCCCTTACAAGATGATGATAGAGTAGGGTTTAGTCTTTAGTGATGATGGAGATATTTTCAAAATTTTTGGACTTTAAGATGTCGATGATGCCCACAAAGTGCTGAAATTGTGAACTTTTGTCCATATTGAGTGAGACTAAGTCTTTTTTGGGGTCGAGTGTGACGAGTTTTTCTTTGATTTGCTCCAGACTCAAGGCTTCTTTATCATAAAAGTATTCCCCCTCTTTATCGATGGCTATATGAATGCTTTTTTTCTCTTCACTTTTTTTGGCACTCGCTGATGGCAAATCAACTACAATGGTTTTGTTCTTAATAAAGGTCGAAGTCGCAAGGACGATGACTAAAAGCACCAACACGATGTCTATGAATGGTACCACATTCATCTTGTCAAAGCGTTCGCGTCTCATTGATGGGTTCCTTTAATGGTTCCTTTTTGGGCGAAGCCCAGAAAAGGACTCTTCGGCAGAGTGCCCACGC
>DYTF01000002.1:33344-37718 GCA_020726105.1 Sulfurovum sp.
ATGGTTCCTTTTTGGGCGAAGCCCAGAAAAGGACTCTTCGGCAGAGTGCCCACGCGACTTGTCGCTTTTGGGTGGATTCCATTTTTGACAAAGCCTAGAGCAGGACTCTCTAGTAGAGTGCCTATACGGCTAGCCGTATTGTGGGTATGTGTCTCAAGCATCTTATTTTTCGTCCTGCATGATTTCCCATTTAGCAAGAAGGGTATCCACTTTGGTGAGTAAGGCGTTGTAGAGTACGGTGGCAGGGATGGCGACAACAAGACCTGCAGCAGTAGCCTTGAGCGCAAGGGCGAGGTGTTTCATAATCTCACCAGGGTTGATGCTGTCTTGTTTGTCGCCGATGATGTAGAATGTTAAGATAATCGCAAGCACAGTACCAAGAAGTCCGATGTAGGGTGCATTTGAACCTATTGAAGCGATGGTTGAAAGACGCTTGGAGAGGTCTATTTCAAGGGAAAGTTTGTGTGTGTAAGTAGAGAGTTTGATGGAGCGGTAAAAAAGCACTCTTTCTATAGTGAAGGCAAAAGTAATGAAACTCAAAAAGATGAGTAAGCCGATAATACCGTAATCTACGATGTCTTTAAGTTGTTCGATAGGCATAAATATTCCTGTTGCAATGAAGTTCGAGAATTATAATCTAAGTATGTTAAGAGAATGTTAATGACCAAAATACGCCAAAATAAGCGATTGCTTGTAAAATATTATGTTAATCAAAAAAGAGTAAAAAAGTATCAAAATCCATTTTAAGAGCCTTAAAAGCCATTTTGAGCGACTTTTAAGCCCAAATGGACATCCCATAAGGTAAAATAAATGACTTTATTTGAAGGAAGAAAATGGCAGATTTGTTGGAAGAGCATAACAATACACAAGAGATTTTAATCGAAGACAGCATGAAAGCCAGCTATCTTGACTACTCCATGAGTGTCATTGTAGGTAGAGCCTTGCCTGATGCCAGAGATGGCTTAAAGCCTGTACACAGACGCATACTTTTTGCAATGAATGACTTGAGTTTGGCACACAGAAGCCCCTATAAAAAATCCGCCCGTATCGTCGGGGATGTTATCGGTAAGTATCACCCACATGGTGACTCTTCAGTGTATGATGCTTTGGTGCGTATGGCGCAGAGTTTCTCCATGCAAGCACCGCTTGTAGACGGTCAAGGTAACTTCGGTTCAGTTGATGGCGATAACGCGGCAGCCATGCGGTACACAGAAGCGCGTATGACCAAAATAGCAGAAGAGCTTTTGAGTGACCTTGACAAAGACACGGTGGACTTCGTACCAAACTACGACGACTCTATGCGTGAACCCGATGTCCTTCCTTCTCGTGTGCCAAACTTGTTGCTAAACGGCTCAAGCGGTATCGCGGTGGGTATGGCGACCAACATCCCGCCTCATAGACTGGATGAAATCATCGATGCTCATATCTATCGTATTGACAATCCTGATTCGGATATTGGTGACATCATGAAAATCGTGCATGGTCCTGACTTTCCAACAGCAGGTATTATCTTTGGGCGTAAAGGGATTACCGATGCCTACACGACTGGACGCGGGCGCATCAAGGTGCGTGCCAAAACGCATCTTGAGCAAAAAGGCAATAAAGAGATTATTGTTATAGATGAACTTCCTTATCAGGTAAACAAAGCAAGACTCATAGAAAACATCGCTCAGTTAGTGCGAGACAAACAAATTGAGGGTATCTCTGAGTTGCGTGATGAGTCTGACCGTGAAGGGATGCGGGTGGTGTTTGAACTTAAACGCGATGCCATGAGTGAGATTGTACTTAACAACCTTTTTAAGAGCACACAAATGCAAGTGACCTTCGGCATCATCATGCTGGCTATTGTCAATAAAGAACCAAAAGTATTTAAGCTAATGGAACTTTTGGATCTGTTTTTAAGACATCGCAAAACCATCGTCATCAGAAGAACCATTTTTGACCTTGAAAAAGCAAGAGCCAGAGCGCACATCTTAGAAGGTCTCAAGATTGCGGTAGATAACATCGATGAAGTTATCAAAATCATCCGTGCTTCAGCCGATGATGTGATGGCAAAAGAGAGCCTGATGAGCAGATTTAAACTCTCTGAAATACAGGCAAAAGCCATCTTAGAGATGAGACTTAGACGCCTTACAGGTCTTGAGATAGAGAAGATAGAGAGTGAATTGGCTGAACTGCTTAGACTCATCGCAGAACTTGAGTCTATCTTGAAAAGTGAAGAGAAAATCAATGCCATCATCCGTGAAGAGTTGGTAGAGATTCGTGACAAATACAGCACGCCACGCCGTACAGAAATCGTCGATGATTATGACGACATCGATGTGGAAGATCTTATACCTAATGAACCGATGGTGGTGACTATTACACACCGTGGTTACATCAAGCGTGTGCCTGTGAAACAGTACGAAAAACAACATCGTGGTGGCAAAGGAAAAATCGCGGTCACGACCTATGATGATGACTTCATCGAACGCTTCTTTACCTCCGATACCCACGATACATTGATGTTTGTTACCGACAGAGGACAACTCTACTGGCTCAAAGTGTACCGCATCCCTGAGGGAAGTCGTACGGCTAAAGGTAAGGCAGTAGTGAATCTCATTAATCTTCAGCAAGATGAGAAGATTATGGCGATTATCCCAACTACGGATTTCAATGATGATAAAGGTTTAGTGTTCTTCACTAAAAAAGGTATCGTCAAACGAACCAATCTTTCAGAATACGCTAATATCAGAAGCAATGGCGTAAGAGCCATCAACCTTGATGATGATGATGCACTTGTGGAGGCACAAATCGTTAAACCAGATACCAAATGGCTCTTTATGGCAACCAAAAAAGGGCTTTGTATTCGCTTTAAAGTGGAAGAAGCCAGAGAGATAGGTAGGGCTGCAAGAGGTGTTACGGGTATCAAGTTCAAAATCGAAGAGGATTATGTCTGTGGTGCTATCACTATAGAAGACGAAGAAGATGAACTCTTGATGCTCAGCGAAAAAGGGCTTGGAAAACGCACGACAGCAAGTGAATACCGTGAACAAAACCGTGCTGGCAAGGGAGTTATCTCCATGAAGCTAACATCCAAAACAGGGGATGTGGTCGGTGTAGTTGCGGTCGAAGAGACACAAGATTTGATGTGTTTAACCAGTATCGGTAAGATGATACGCGTCGATATGGAGACCATCCGTAAAGCAGGAAGAAACACTTCAGGCGTGAAGATAGTTAGCGTTGAAGCCAAAGACAAAGTAGTGAGCATTGCAAAATGCACCAAAGAAGAGTCAGAAGGTGACCTTGATGATGAAACGACAGATGATATATTAGGGTTGGAATAAAGTGAAACAATACAACATAGCAGTAGTGGGTGCCAGCGGTGCCGTGGGTGAAGAGCTTTTTAGAGTGCTTGAGGAGATGGATTTTCCTGTAGGAAATCTTTTGCCATTGGCGAGTGCAAAATCTGCAGGTAGCACGATTGAGTTTAAAGACAAAGTCTATAAGATAGAAGAGTTGACCGAAACGGTGTTTGAAGACAGAAACATTGACATTGCTTTCTTTTCAGCGGGTGGGAGTATCTCTGCACATTTTGCGCAGTATGCAGTCGCTTCGGGCGCGGTGGTCATCGACAACACCTCGCATTTTAGGATGGATGCAAAGATACCATTGGTCGTACCTGAAGTCAATCCTGAAGACATTAGCTTGTGGAGAGAGACGGGCATCATCGCGAACCCTAACTGCTCTACCATCCAAATGGTACAGTTGCTTAAACCGCTTCATGATTTGTATGGTATCAAAAGAGTTGATGTGAGTACCTATCAAGCGGTGAGTGGTGCAGGGAAAAAAGGGATGGAAGAGTTAGTGAAACAGATGCAAGCTTTTTTCAACTTTAGCCTAGATGATGCAGAAGTTAAAGCATTTACACACCGTATCGCGCTCAATGTCATCCCGCATATCGATACGCCTCAGGAAAATGGCTACACCAAAGAAGAGATGAAGATGGTCAATGAGACCAACAAAATCATGCACAGCTCTTTTGCTGTGAGTGCGACTTGTGTGCGTGTACCCGTACTTAGAAGCCACTCCGAGTCTATCACGGTTACCTTTAAAGAGGGTGTGGATGTGGATGTAGCGAAAGCCAGAGAAGTGCTTGCTAACTTTGAAAATGTCACGGTGCAGGATGATATGGCGAAGAACCTTTACCCCATGCCACTCACTTCTACTGATACCGATGAGACCTATGTAGGGCGCATTCGTAAAGACTTATTTGCAAATAACATCTTGCATCTTTGGGGTGTTGCAGACCAAGTAAGAGTAGGGGCTGCCACCAATGCGGTGCGTATCGCACTTAAATGGATAAAACTAGAGGAGAATGTATAATGTTTGAAA
>DYTF01000002.1:37818-45702 GCA_020726105.1 Sulfurovum sp.
GGTGCGTATCGCACTTAAATGGATAAAACTAGAGGAGAATGTATAATGTTTGAAAAATTATTTGAAGGGTTGATTTGGCGGAGTAGATTTATTGTCTTATTGGCGGTGATATTTGGTCTTTTGGGCGCTATTATTTTATTTATCGTTGCTTCTTTGGACATTTGGGATGTTTCGGTGGTGACATTTGAGGTTGTAACACATACGATACCTCATCCTGAACATTTCCATGAAGATATTGTTGCAGGGATTATTGGCGCGGTGGATTTGTACCTCATAGCCGTGGTGATGTTCATTTTCGCTTTTGGTATCTATGAGCTTTTTATTAGCGAGATTGATGAGGCAATTAGCGACAATGAAACGACCAGTAAGATTTTAGCCATACACTCACTCGACCAGCTCAAAGATAAGATTGCAAAAGTTATCGTGATGGTTTTGGTGGTGAACTTTTTCCAACGCGTACTCCATACAAATTTTACGACTCCACTTGAGATGATGTATTTTGCTTTTTCGATTACGGCACTTGCTGTGGGATTGTTTTTTTTAAATAAGGTAGGTCACTGATGGGAAAATTATTTGTAGATGCATGTTTTGGTAAAGAGACACCCTATACGCCCGTGTGGATGATGCGTCAAGCAGGACGATACCTCCCTGAATACATGACCGTGCGCGCCCAAGCGGGTAATTTTCTTAATCTTTGTCATGACCCTAGAAAAGCAGCAGAAGTGACCATCCAACCACTGGACATCGTGGGAGTGGACGCGGCTATCTTATTTTCAGATATTTTGGTGATACCTGATGAGATGGGGATGGATTTGAGTTTTGTGAAGGGTGAAGGGCCAAAGTTTTCAGACCCTTTGGCTACGCAAGAAGACTTAGACAGACTCATCGGTGGTGAAGAGGCTGCCAGTAAACTCACTTATGTGTACGATACCATCAAGATATTAAGAGAACAACTTGATGCAAGAGGGGATGAAAAAGCACTCATCGGTTTCACGGGCGCACCATGGACTCTGGCTACTTACATGATAGAAGGTGAAGGCACTAAAACCTACAATGTGTGTAAAAAAATGATGTACGCTAACCCGACGCTTCTACACAGCATCCTTGCCAAAGTCACCGAAGTAGTCAAATACTACATGGAAAAACAAATCCAAGCAGGCATTGATGTCGTGCAGATATTTGACAGCTGGGCAGCAGCCATAGAGCCAAGTAAATACGATGAGTTCTCATGGAAATACATGGTAGAGATAGCAGAGTACCTGAAGTCAAAATACCCGCATATCCCTATCATCATGTTCCCAAAAGGTGTGGCTTCGTTCATAGAGCGAGGGGCTGTGTACGGTAACTTTGATGTCTTTGGTGTAGACTGGGGAACTCCTATGGCAATGGCAAAAGAGAAACTAGGCGAGAAGTATGTACTCCAAGGCAACATGGAACCATGCCGTCTCTACTCCAAAGAAGCCACAACAGTATGCGTAGAAGCCATCCAAGAAATCATGGGCGGCAAAAGACACATCTTCAACCTAGGACACGGCATCTTACCTGATGTACCTGTAGAAAATGCCAAACATTTTGTGAGTGAATGCCAGAGGGTTTCTAGGAAGAAGTAGGGGGAATGAGGGTGTTTGCTTAATTTTGTTATTCTGATTTTTTCAGAGGGTTTAATTTTATAAGGGATAGAAAAAGTGAAAGATAAAACGGTGTTTGAACGAAAACTAAAGTTGTTTGTAAAAAGTTTATCGAAGCACATTAGTACAAAAGATGGTCAATGGTCAATAAAAGGATTTATTGATACATATAAAAATATTTATACCATTTCCAATGACACTAAAATTGTTTCTAAAATATTAGAAATTCATCTATTTCCTAAAATTTTAGAATTTGCAGAAAAAAATCATTATGAAGTAATTTTGGCTGAACATCAAAATTATTATCCAGATGTTTCATTGGTCAAAAAAAATAATCCAAAAATAAAATTTGCAGTTGATTTTAAAACAACTTATCGTAATCCAAAGAAATCTCATTTGTGTAATGGGTTCACGCTAGGTTCTCATGGCAAATATTTTGAAGATAGAGCAAGTACAAAAAACATACAGTTCCCTTATGGGGAGTATTTAGGTCACTTTTGTTTAGGTATCATTTATGATAGAAATGAAAAGGCTACGATTGATGAGACTAAATCATATTCTTTACATGAACTAGACTCAATTGTATCTGTTGTAAATAATTTTCAATTTTTTGTTGTTGAAAAGTACAAAATAGCCAGCGACAAAGGTGGGAGCGGTAATACGGCAAATATTGGTAGTATAAATAATATTGATGATATTTGCAATGGTAGAGGAATGTTTTCAAAACTAGGGGAACAATGGTTTGATGATTATTGGATGAATTTTAATAAAATTACAATAATGACAGATGAAGGAACAACAAAAAAGATAACATCTCTGAAGGAATTTGTCGAGTATAGAGGAGGCGATATTTCGTTAGTAGTTGATAAGAATAACACGGAAGAAAAATGAAAGTTTTTGTACCTCCCATAAAATCACAAGGTATCAAGACAAAGCTAGTCCCTTGGATAAGCGATATTGTTTCACAACAAATAAATGGCACATGGATTGAGCCTTTTATGGGTACGGGTGTCGTAGCATTTAACATAAGACCAGATAAAGCAATACTGTGTGATACAAATCCACATCTAATAAATTTTTACAACTCCATTAAAGATGGCACTATTAATCCAAATATTGTACGATATTTTTTAGAAGAAGAAGGCGAAAATTTATTAAAAATAGAAGGTTACTATTACGAAATAAGAAAACGATTCAATGAAAAGCATAATCCCTTAGACTTTTTGTTTATTAATAGAGCTGGATTTAATGGCATGATAAGATTCAATTCAAAAGGTGGACACAATGTTCCATTCTGTAAAAAGCCAAATAGGTTTGCAAAATCCTATGTTACTAAAATTGTAAATCAAGTTGAAAATATACAAAAAATTATTCAAAGAAGTGATTATACCTTTATGAATCAAGATTTTATAGAAACTATTTCTATGGCTTCAGATAAAGATATTGTTTATTGCGACCCTCCATATATAGACAGACATGTTGATTATTTTAATAGTTGGAATGAAAATGATGAAAATAAATTATATGAGTTGCTGAATAGTTTTGGGGGTAAATTTATTTTATCGACTTGGCATAGTAATAAATATAGAGATAATGAATATTTAAAAACTATTTGGCAAAAATTTGATTTATTGACAAAGGAGCATTTTTATCACATTGGTGGAAGTGAGAACAATAGAAATGCAATGTTAGAAGCATTGGTGCTTAATTATAAGCCCTTTAAAATAAAAGAACAGAAAAATAAAGTGCAATATTCATTATTTCATAACCATGCTTCCAGTCAAGCATAAAAGAGAGGCAACAAATGAGAGACAGGTACGCCACTCTAAGTTTGGGCACAAAAGACTGTCATGCATAGACAACAGCATTTAGTAGCAGTCGAAGAGTGTGAGATGGACATCGTGGGGCATAAGGTCTTTGTACGGTTGAGAGACATCCCTATGTATCTTTCTAAAAGCACTAAAGATAGCATCCGAAACCGCTACAGTCACTCCATCGAAGTGGGGTTGAGTACAGAGTACATCCTTAGTCACCTCAGCCATGAGCTAGGAGAAGATGTCAACCTCAATTTTTTTGGCATAGGAAAAATAGTAGGCTTTTTGCATGACATCGGTCATACGGCATTTAGCCATGACGGTGAGATTATCTTAGATAAGATGCTTCAAAAAGCCTCCGCATCATTTGCAACCCCCTTACGGTTTAATGCCAATCTCAATAACTTTAGGCGCATACTCAAGTACGGATTTTACGACACTCTTCCCCAAGATGTGCAGGAATATGCCTTTGCTTCTTTGGTGAAACGAGTGGGTGAACTGGATGAATACCCCGAACTTCTCTACCTCAAAACCCATGTTGACAATGCTATAACACTTGAAGAGAACTATCTGGCATCAAAAAACATCCTCATTCAAAACACAACAGGTAAAACCATCTTGTGTCAAGCGATGGATTTGGCAGATGAGAACCGTTACCGTGTCACCGACATCATCGATGTGCTGAACATTTACACCAAAGAAAAACTCCAAGAAATCTTACTTCGCACTATCAGCTCCGAAGTTCGCGTAAAAGACATCCGCAAGTTGGTGCATCTCAAAACCCTCACCGTACCAGAGTTTGAAACGGTACATTTTGATAAGATGAAGATTAAAGACTTGCTCATCGCACTACTTAAGCGTTCAAGCAATGCAAAAACTGAGTTTCAAAACACCATGAACAGCATCTCGATGGCATTTAACAGAAACTTCACTCTCTCCAGTGAAGGGAAACTTATAGCGGTCAATGAAGAGATTGAAGCCTTACGAAAAGACTTTCAAAAAGTAGCAGCCAAATACATCTGGGGCTCAAAAAAGGTGCAAAATATCAAAAAACCTTTCAGTCATTATTTTATGACAGTAGCAGATTATTTTATCTTCAAAACATTCGATATGGAGCTGATAGACAGCAACACCTACAAAGAAGCACTACTAAATTTAGAGCAAGAAGACATCAAAGATGAAGTGTATGCGCGAGAAAAATTGAGTTTATTGCGCAATTTTTTGGGTGGACTCACCAATTTGAAGATTATGGAACTCTATAAAAAGATAGCACTTTTAAGACTTGAAGCAAAATTAGGGTACAAATTAGAAAAGCGAGAAAAATTGATTGAGAAAAACTCTGTTGAAGCGTTTGAAAAAAAGCTACAAAAACAAGAACAAAGACTCTTAGGAAAGAAGTAAGATGCAAGTGATATTTGGCCCAGTGCATTCGAGACGGTTTGGCAAATCTTTGGGTATCGACCTTAGCCCTGGTAAAAAACAGTGTAATTTTGACTGTCTTTACTGTGAGCTAGACGCGGCAAAAACAGTCGATGTCTACGATGAGGTAGTCAGCGTAGAGACCATTG
Organism: Sulfurovum sp.; assembly: GCA_020726105.1. Classification (GTDB taxonomy): domain Bacteria; phylum Campylobacterota; class Campylobacteria; order Campylobacterales; family Sulfurovaceae; genus Sulfurovum. The sequence continues at coordinate 42,829 of DYTF01000002.1, forward strand.
CTGTCGCACTCAAAGCCGCACTCAAAGAGCATCAGGACATAGACTTTATCACGCTCACGGCCAACGGTGAACCGACACTTTACCCATACCTTAGTGAACTTGTTGACGAGATAGATACTTTCAAAGGCACGATCAAGACACTTATCCTCTCAAATGCTGCAAACATCGATGATGCCAAGGTGCAAGAAGCCTTAGCAAAGATAGATGAAGTAAAGCTCTCTCTGGACTGTGCCACGCAAAAATGTCTGCAAAGGCTTGACCGTTCTCATGCCGGCATCGAAGTAGAAGACATCAAAGCAGGGATGTTGGCGTTTAAGGCACTATACACGGGCATACTCGTCATAGAGATACTCATCGTCAAAACACTCAATGATACTGCCTATGAGATAGCCAAACTCAATGAATACCTGCTAAAACTCCAACCCGTTCGCATAGACATAGGCACGATAGACCGTCCACCCGCGTACAAAGTAGAGCCTGTGAGCTATGAGAGGTTACTCGAGATTAGTCATCTTTTTGACAGTAGCTTGCCCGTCTACATCGTCTCACGCAAAAAAGCAGAGATGACACCTTCACATTACAATGAAGAGCAGATACTCCAGACACTCTCACAAAGACCACTTACGAGTGAAGATGTAGAGGTTCTTTTTGACAAAGAGAGTCAAAAAAGCTTTCAAAACCTGTTTTCAGCAGAGAAAATAAAAAAAGTTTCTGCCAATGGTGTGGAATTTTACAAAAAAGCCTAAGTTTATCTTGACTTTAAAGGTGTTTTTGTCTATAATTTCCCCCACGAAACAAGCACCTTGCTTTTTTCTTAAACATTCCGAATTAGCTCAGCGGTAGAGTAGGTGACTGTTAATCACTTGGTCGCAGGTTCGAATCCTGCATTCGGAGCCACTACAAACAAAAATCCCCACAATCATTTCATCTCAGTAAACAAATCGTACCAAAAAATAAGTGTATAATCCCTCATGACTCTCTCAGTAAGGATTAGACTTTGGAACACCTCAAAAATCCATCCAACAGACATTCGCTCCCTAGTATTATCATCAGTGATTATGACGAACATAACATCAAAGAGATAAAGGTCAAATATCTCAAATTGGCAAGACTTGACAAAATCACTATCAAAGAAATGACCATAGACAACAACATCATCCAGTTTGAGGAGATACTTCTCAATGGGCAAGAACACCCCATAAGCGATAAGGGCAAAATAGCGTTTGACAACTACGAGATAAGCGGTAAAATCGAACCTTCCAAAAAACGGATTACCCTCAAAAGAGATGGCAAAGAAAAAATATTTTTTGAGCATGAAGGCTTTAGCTTTGTTTGCAAAGAAGGTGATGAAAAAATAGAAAAAGTCCAAACAAAATCCAAATACATCCTCACTATCACAGACAAAAATCTCACAGACAAAGAAGCAGAGCATCGATGCAAAAGCACCGAGAGAGAGCTTCCAAGCGATTCGCTTTTAGCTACTTACAAACAAATATCAGGATTTGATACGCTCACATCAAAAGACATTTACAAAATCAAACGCTATATCGACTTTAAAAATGAGATGATGTTTTATTTTCAGTTTATCGAAGCGTTTTTTCAACCACTTTTAGGGAAAAACCAAAACTTTTATGGCTTTAATATTGACCAAAACAGCGAGAACAGCGAGAAAGCGATTAGCCTTATCAAGCATCGGCTCAATGATGATTTTAAAAATCAGCCCTTAGCACATTATATCAATGACGATGAAACTATTAAAAATGATTTTAAAAAGATACAACAAATTCTTGGCGATTTTAGGCATGCTTTGGCGCATTTTGATTTTGATTTTATCCAAAAGTTTTTTGATAATGGTTTGGATGCTACCAAGTACGACATCAGCACAATCTCTCTTTTAAAAACCCTCCTAGAAAAAACCGAAGAAAAAATCTACCACGAAAAAAACAACTACATAGAGGATACAGATACACTCAGTATCTTTGATGAAAAAGAGATTGGGTTCTCCAAACTCCATAACTTCTACACCAAAATCTCTCAAAAGAAACCCGCATTCAATAAGCTCATCAACAGCTTTCTCTCCAAAGACGGTGTACCCAATGAACCGTTTAAAGCGTATTTACATGGTAAAGGCTATGACTATTTTGAAGATATACATGCCGACAAATCGTACAAAGCGATCTATGTACAGCATAAACTGTTAGTCGCCCAAAAACAAAAAGAAGAAGCTGAGGAAAAACCAGACGGGTATAAACTCAAAGCATACAATGACAAGCTTCAAGAGCTAAAAATACAGATGGAGTCCATCACGAAAGCCAACTCACTCAAGCGACTTGAGGTCAAAATGCGTCTTGCGTTTGGATTTATCACCAACGAGTACAAGTACGATTTCAAAAAATTTAATGCTGAGTTTACCCTAGATGTAAAAACCAAAGAGAAACTGGATCGTTTTAAAGCGACTTCTGATGAGAGACTTCAACATTACTTTGAATCCACTTTTGAAGAAAAAACGTTTTTTCATTTTACAGTCAGTTCTTATGATAAAAAGCAAAAAAAGAGTGTAGAAAAAGTTAAAACCATCTTTAATCTCGTAGAAAATGAAACATTGCAAACACTGGTACAAGATAGCCCTCTTTTGCAAATCATCACCTTGCTCTACCTCTTTATCCCCAAAGAGCTTCAGGGAGATTTCATAGGATTTATCTTGCGCATCTACCACCAGATCAAAAACATCACCAGTGACACCAAAGAAGATGAGATAAGCATAGAAGAGTCCCAAAACAGTTTTGCCCTGAAGCTCAAGGTGCTAGCAAAGAGTCTCAGAGGATTGCAACTCTTTAACTACAGCCTCAGCCATGAGACCCTCTATAATAAAAA
>DYTF01000095.1 GCA_020726105.1 Sulfurovum sp.
AAACTGGGAGAGTACAAAGCATCACTTATTGATAGCGTAGTAACGGGTAAAGTGAGGGTAGGATGAAAAGCCAAATGAATGAAAAAGCATTTGAACAAGCCATAGAGAGAGCTTTGAGTGGTACGTGTGTAGAAGAGTTAAGCGATATTTTTTTTGATGAACCATCAGAGGAGTACGGTATTAACAGTAAGTTTTATTTGGGTTCTCCTTATGATTTTGATAAAACTTATGCCATCGATACCAAACGATTTTGGCACTTTTTAGAAAACACCCAACAAGAAGAGCTTGAAAAACTGCAACGCGATAGCAACTATCAATTAAAAATCATTCAACGCTTGGATAAAATGGTCAAAAAATATGGCATTTTAGAGATTCTGAAAAAAGGGTTGAATGTTGATGATGCCCATTTTATATTTTTTTATCCAATGCCTCTTGCTTCAAGTGCAGAGACAGTGAAACAAAACTTTAGAAAGAATGAATTTAGCGTTATTCGACAAGTACGATACGCTTTAATGAACCCTAAATTAGAGATAGACATGGTGCTTTTTATAAATGGATTACCCCTTGTTACCATGGAGCTTAAAAACCCATCGACCTATCAGACAGCCAGAATTGATGGGCAAAAACAGTACCGAGAAAATCGAGACCCCAAAGAGACACTGCTTAATTTTTCTCGATGTTTGGTGCATTTTACATTGGATACCGATGAGGTCTATATGACCACCAAACTAGAGGGAAAAAACACCTTCTTTTTACCCTTTAACAAAGGCAATGGAAAAGGCAAAGGAAATCCTGTTAACCCCAATGGATATAAAACAGCCTATATGTGGGAAGAGATTTTAACCAAAGAGTCTTTGGCAGGATTGATAGAACACTTTGTACGCCTAAGCGGAGAGATGAAAGAGAAACTCTCAACCCGTATACTCTTTTTTCCACGATACCATCAGCTTGATGTAACTCGAAAAATTCTTGAAGATGTCACCACAAAAGGGGTAGGGCAAACCTATCTGATTCAACACAGTGCAGGAAGTGGAAAATCAAACTCTTTGACATGGTGTGCCTATCAGCTTTTAGGAGCGTACCCCAAAACAGCACAAGTAACAGGAGCAAAAGGGATTACTGAACCTCTGTTTGATTCGGTCATCGTTGTAACCGACAGACGACTACTTGATAAACAGATACGAGACAATATTGATAACTTTAAAGAGCAAAAAAACATTATCTCTCATGCCAATTCAGCCAAAGATTTAAAAGCAAGTTTAGAGAGTGGTAAGAAGATTATTATTACCACCATTCAAAAGTTTCCATTTATGGTTGAAGGCATGGCAGATTTGAGTAGCAAACGCTTTGCGATTATTATAGATGAAGCACACAGTTCACAAGATGGCTCAGCACACGACAGTATGAACAGTGCCATGGGTAAAAGTGAAGCCAATAGTTTAAGTACTGAAGAGCGAGTCTTAAAGAGCATGAGAGAGCGAAAGATAAAAAATAACGCCTCTTATCTTGCGTTTACAGCCACACCAAAATCAAGCACCCTTAAAAAGTTTGGAGTAAAACAAGAAGATGGAAGTTTTAAACCTTTTCATCTCTACTCTATGAAACAAGCCATAGAAGAGGGATTTATATTGGATGTGTTGGCAAACTATACAACCTACAAGAGCTACTATGAGATACAAAAATCAATTGAAGATAATCCAGCGTTTAAAATCCAAAAAGCCCACAAGAGATTAAAAGCTTTTGTCGAACGAGACCAAGAGACCATTGCTACCAAAACTGATGTAATGATAGAGCATTTCATAACCAAAGTAGTCAACACCAAAAAGCTTAAAGGCAAAGCGAAAGGAATGGTGATAACTCAAGATATAGAGACAGCTATTTTGTACTACAACCATATTATGAAGCGTTTAAACGATAAAGGGAATCCTTTTAAAGTGATTATTGCTTTTTCGGGTAAAAAAAACATGAATGGTACTGACCTTACCGAAGATGGGATGAATGGTTTTCCCTCTAAAGATATAAGTAAAGAGTTTGACAAAGATGAATACAGGCTTTTGGTCGTTGCCAATAAATTTTTGACAGGTTTTGACCAACCAAAACTAACGGCAATGTATGTTGATAAAAAATTAGAAGGCGTTTTAGCTGTTCAAGCTTTGTCACGATTGAACCGTTCTGCTCCAAAATTGGGTAAAAAAACAGAAGATTTATTTGTGCTTGACTTCTTTAATAAGGTTGAAGATATACAAGCATCATTTAAACCTTACTATGGTGAAACCTTGTTAAGCTCGGCTACGGACATTAATGTGCTACATGAGATTAAAGCCCATTTAGAGATGGTAAATGTTTATGTATGGAATGAGGTTGAACAATTTATTGTTGACTTTTTTAATGGTGAAGAGGCAGGAAAACTTAGCCCATTAATCGATATATCGGCTCAACGGTTTAATCATGAATTGAAATTAAAAGATGAAGATAAGGCTGATTTTAAAATAAAAGCCAAACAGTTTGTAAAGATATATGGACAAATGGCTTCTATTATGACCTTTGAAAAGCCAGAGTGGGAGAAACTCTTTTGGTTTTTAAAGTTCCTGATTCCAAAATTGATTGTTTTAAATAAAGAAGATGATGAAATAGATGCATTATTGGAGTCTGTTGATTTGTCTACGTATGGATTAGAACGGGTCAAACTCAATGAAGCCATTGTGTTGCTTGATGAAGATGGTATACTTGACCCACAAAGCTCAAACCCTAGAGGGGTTCATGGTGGCGATAGAGAAGAGAAAGATTTATTGGATACTATTATTAGCAGTTTTAATGACCAGTGGTTTCAAGGATGGGATGCCACACCCGAAGAGCAAAAAGTACGTTTTATAAAAACCGCAGAGAAGATACAACAACATCCTGATTATGAGCGTAAATATCTGAATAATCCCGATAGCCATACCAAAAATTTAGCCTATATTAAAATATTTGATGAGGTAATGAACCAACAAAGAAGAACAGAACTGAAACTTTATAAAAAAATAGCAGAGGATGAAGCGTTTAAACACGCCATGCAAAATACAGTAAAGAGAATTTTATCTTTATAGACGTTATGAAAAAGGAAAAATATGAACATCAATACCATAGCCAAAGAGGTTTTTACCATTGA
>DYTF01000096.1 GCA_020726105.1 Sulfurovum sp.
GTTTGTTTTATGGCTTCAAAGAGGTCTGTTGGCGTAACGATAGAGATATTTATCGAATCACTTGGCGTTAAATTTAACGCTCTTGAAATCACAAAAGACAAGCTTAAGCGATGGATGATAAAGCATAAAAAAGCTCTTAAAGGTGGAGTGGATAGCGTCGAAGCTTTGAGAGACAATAGAGGGCGACCGAGTGGCTGTGCTAGTTTGAGAGAAGAGCATACTGAGATGATAATCGGATATCTACTAAGAAGAGATATCAAGCCAAACAATATCAGTATCTATAAAAATCTTTGTATGGTTTTTGATGATATGCCCTCTTTGGCTACTGTGGAGCGATGGATAAAGCGATGGAAAACGGATAATAGGCTTGTTTATGAGATAGCAAAAAATCCTGACAAATCAAAGAGTCACTTTTTACCTGCTTTTGGAAATGCTTCGGAATCATATGTGCGTGTGAATGCTGGATGGGAACTTGACGCGACTCCTGCTGATGTACTTTGTAGCGATGGTAAGCGATGGCAAATCTACGGACTTATAGACATATATAGTCGGATGGCTGTTGTTACTATGGAGAAAAAAACGAGTGCTTATGGGGTTAGTCGGAATCTTAGAGCTGGGTTTTTGAAACTTGGGCTTCCTGAAATCATCATCACGGATAATGGTAGGGACTATAAAAACAATCATGTTGACGATATCTGCCTTAGACTTGGTATCGCAAAAAGAGAAGTTCAGCCTTATAGTGGGCAAAAGAAACCTCATGTGGAGCGATTTTTTGGGACGCTTACTCGGTCGCTTTTTCAACAGATAAAGGGATATGTGGGGCATAACATAAGCGAAAGACAAGAACTCGTAGCACAAAGAACGCTTGAGAAACGACATGAGGCTATAAAGCTTTGGCACTCTAAGAAGTATGGAGAAGAGAGTTTTTCGAAAGCGTTGATGAATAGAGAGAATGCTGAACTTTTTGTCGAATTGCCTGTGAGTAGTGATGAGCTTAGAGAGTTTATATCTAAATGGCTTATAGAGTACGAAAATAGTCTTCATGGGAGTACGAAAATGATTCCTAAAGATATGTATAAGTCAAATAGAGGCACGGTGAGAACAGTAGGAGATGAGCGAATGCTTGACTTGATGTTGGGTGTGAGTTTGGTGAGGAGTGTTTCAAAAAAAGGTATCAAGATGAGGGTTGAGGGGATTGATTTTCAATATTCGGCGTCTAAACTTGTGCCTCATATCGGAACAAAGGTTAAGGTTATCGTGGATGATAGTCTTGATAGGATTTATGTTTATGAGCTTGATAGTGGTGTGTTTATCTGTGAAGCGATGGACTTTGCAGTAAATCCTGACGCAAAGCGAAGTATCATCAAAGAGGCTCACGCTGAATACAAAAAACATGAAGCTAAGGCTAAAAAGCTTATCCGTGATGCTGAAAGTAAAAGGGAAGAGGTTGATGAGGCTGTTAGTAAGATTTGGAGTAGCAAGATAGATAAGCTTGAAGAGGTGGATAAAAAGGATGTGAATTTACCTAAAGAGAGCATAGTTTTAAAGGACGAGATAGAGACAGACAAAAAGCCAGTATTGGCTGGATATACAGGGCTTGTGGATAGGTTTTATCAAAAAATGAGAGATGGGACTTGGAGTGAAAAAGATGAAAAGCTCAAAAAAGCGAATATGCAATTGTATGAGATAGCTATCGCAAAGCTTGAGCATGAAGATAAAAAAACAGGGTAACTGCTTAGTGATACTCCTATTTGGGGGTATTGCTAAGTGTTTAGCGACACTTAAATCAAAAAATAGGAGTTTCTTATGAAAGAGGCGTTTATCGAAACAGAGAATTATATCAAAATTATGGAGGGATTTGCAAGGCTTGAATCACTTCCTGCAAATTCTACTCGTAGGCTTGGGTTAGGATATGGTTCTTTTGGGCTTGGAAAGACTTTTGCACTTGAGAGAGTTGCGGTAAAGAAAAATGCAATATTGCTTAGAGCTGGTCAGACTTGGACAAAAAAGGTGTTGGCTGAAAAGCTGTGTGTGGAGCTTAATCTTGATGTTACTGGTAGTAGTGGTCATATGATAGATAGAGTTTGTGATGACCTTAGACGAGAGTATCGGATAATCATCATTGATGAGATAGATACGCTTCTTAGAGGTGATAAGATTGAGGTGTTTGAACTATTGAGGGATATCCTTGATACTACTAGCAGTATCTTATTTTTTGTAGGCATGGAAGAGGCTAATGCGAAGTTTAAGCGATACAAGCACTATTACAGTAGGATTGGTGAGTTTGTAGAGTTTAAGAACATCGGAAGGGAGGATATAAAAAAGTTTTGTAGGAATTGTGATGTGAGGATAGAGGATGATGTTATTGAGTATTTTGCTAAAAAATATCCGAACCTTAGACAGATAAAAATGATGCTCTTTCGTATTGAAAAGAGATGTGATGAGCTTCATGATGATTGGGAAAGTGTAAGCATGGAGCGTTTCCATGAGTTAAAGGTTGAGGGATGAGAAAGAGAGGTAAAAAAACAACTTCAGCTCAACATTTTGCATGGCAGTACATGAGGAGAAATCGGACTTTTAGGGTTGGAGATGTGATGAGTATAACGGAGATAAAGGTGATGAATATCAAAGGCTTTTTGTATCTGCTTGAGAAGAATGGATATATAAAAAGAGCAAATAAGACTCGAACATTTATAGATAGAATTTATGTCTTACTTAAAGATAGTGGGGTTCTTAGCCCTACTTTCAACAAGGAGATAAGATGAATGCTTACCTAAAAAGAGCCTTAGAGGTAGAGGGTGGCATCATATCAAAGGTTGCTTCTCGTGCTGGAGTGAGTAGGACGGCACTTAGTCTCGTGATAAATGGGAAGTATCGAGCCAATAGCGACGCTGTGATAGATAAGGTCAAGATGGCTTATGGAACTTGTGGTACTGGTACTAGGCTTTGTCCTGCGATAAAGGACGATATAAGTGTGGCAGTATGTGAAAAGTATGTGTGGGCGATAAAAACAAAAAGTAGTATTGGCACTATGTCTTTTGGTGTGGTGAGGGATGTTTGCCCTTATTGTTATTATTATAATCTAGGAG
>DYTF01000003.1:0-6302 GCA_020726105.1 Sulfurovum sp.
CTCTACAGAGCGCTTGAGGCACAAAAAGAACCCACTTCCTACTACTATTTGGGTTTTCTCTACTTTAGAGGCTATGGTGTCAATCAAGACACAGATAAGGCATTCAGTTATTACCTTGAAGCAGCGACCAGAGAAGTGCCTTTGGCACAGTTTGAAGTAGCACTCATGCTTGAAAACGCTGAAGGGTGTGAGAAAAACGAATCTGAAGCCGCCTTTTGGTACGAAGAAGCTGCCAAACGAGGCAATATCGATGCGTACAATAATCTAGGTGCGATGTTCAAAGAAGGGCGAGGCGTAGAGCAAGACTACAAAAAAGCCTTTGTCCTTTTTAGTAAAGCAGCGCAGGCTGGTAACGCCAAAGCACAGTTTAACCTTGGAGCCCTATACGACATGGGTCTAGGCTGCGAAGAGAACAAAGAAAAAGCCATTGAGTGGTGCCGAAAAGCCGCCTACCAAGGACACCAAATGGCAATGGACATCATCAAACGCATGCAACATGACGGACAGATTGTATTTTAAAACGACCAGTCGTTTGAGCCTACTGCTGAAGTAGTCCCAGTGACAACGCAGCTAGATGGACTTTGTTCATCTAGCGTTCATTTTATGATAGGCAACATGACGGACAGATTGTCTTTTAAAACGACCAGTCGTTTGAGCTTACTTGATGACTTACAAGATGTCTCTTAACACCATCGCGTAATGCAGTACAACAAGATTGAGAAGAAAGATGCCCATGGAAGAGCCACGGGAAAAAAACTTCTGAAGAGGTGTTTTTTCTTGATGCAGGGTCATGAGTGAGATGGTCATGTGGATGACGGTAAGTACTACGATGACACCTACGATGTAGAGTTTGGTACGAAGAGCGTCCACTACTTCGTTGGTGATGTTTGAAAAAAGTATATCTAAAAGTCCGTTACCTGAAATCATAAAGTAGCCAGTTGCAAGCAAGATAAGCAAAGCCGCCGTTTCAAAATAGCCGTAAATAGGACCAATGCGTGGATACACAGCCTGTTGGTCTTCTTTTTTGCGTAAACTAACACCCAGCAAAAACATAAAAAATGCCCCGCCTATCCAAGCGATAGCAGCGATAAGGTGCAGGTGTAAGGCCCAAGTCACTCTTTGGCTTCTTTGTCGTGATGTCCTAAAGAGCAATGTTCTTTCGCATTGTTTGCATCCAGCAAGAGCAGTTCATTGGGTTTGATGCGGTTATAGGTCACCGCAGACTCTATGAGATAGACTGCCACACCCAACGATTGAAGTTTCAAAAAAGTGTTGTATCCCAAATCTTTTACATAGAGCGTGTCGATGCCCAGTGTATTGAAATACTCAAAAAACACGGGAGATTTGGAGGTTTTATGAGGGTTTTCCTGCACGATGATTTGTCCCTCATCTAAAAAGGCAAAGGAATGGGCTTTTCTAAAGCGTTCTGCGATGGTTTTTCTATCTGCTTCTACTGGTATGAGCGTCATCTTAGCTATCCAACTTCAAAACAGCCATAAAAGCTTCTTGCGGTACTTCCACTGAACCGATAGACTTCATCCGTTTTTTTCCTGCTTTTTGTTTTTCCAAGAGCTTTCTTTTACGGGTGATGTCGCCACCGTAACATTTCGCCGTAACATTTTTACCCATAGACTTCACATTGCTTCGTGCGATGACATTATTGCCGATGCTGGCTTGTATGGCGACTTCAAAAAGTTGTCTAGGGATGAGTTCTTTGAGCTGTGCCACAAAAGCAAGCCCTCTGTTACGCGCTTTTTCTTCAGGCACGATGATAGACAAAGAATCAACGATGTCACCTGCGACACGAATATCAAGCTTTACTAGCCTGCCCTCTCTAAAACCTGTCGGCTCATAGTCAAAACTGGCATAGCCTTTGGTCATAGACTTGAGTTTATCGTAAAAATCCATCACGATTTCATTCATTGGGATGTCATACTCCAACAAAACGCGGGTTTCATTGAGATAATCCATCTTGATCTGAATACCCCTGCGATCGTTAAGCAGTTTGATAAGATTGCCCACATACTCCTGCGGTGTCAAAATGGTCGCTTTGACATAAGGCTCAAAAATGCTCGCTATCTTTTGTGGTTCAGGCAGTTCGCTTGGGTTTCGGATGACCAGTTCATCACCATTGGTTTGCTTGACTCTGTAGACAACTGTTGGGGCAGTAGCGATGAGTTCAAGGTTAAACTCACGCTCCAAACGCTCTTTGACCACTTCCATGTGCAACATACCCAAAAATCCTGTTCTAAAACCAGAACCCAATGCCATGGAACTCTCAGGTTCAAAACTCAGAGAAGAGTCGTTGAGCTTAAGCTTGTTTAGCGCGTCACGCAAGTCTTCAAAACGGTCTGTTTCTATAGGATAAATCCCTGCAAAAACAAAAGGTTTAGCCGGCTCAAAACCATGGATAGGCTCTGCTGTTGGGTTCTTGGAGTCTGTTACGGTATCGCCTACTTTAATGCTATCCACAGTTTTAAGCCCCATCACCACGATGCCTATCTCTCCTGTGCGTATCTCATCGGTGTCAATGGTGGCGATAGGGTTGGGGTACATCATACGCAACACCTGATGCTCATCTTTTGTGCCCATTATCTTGACTATCTGCCCTTTTTTGATACTGCCTTCAAAGACACGCACCAGAGCCAAAGCACCCATATAGTTGTCAAACCACGAGTCATAAATGAGTGCTTTCGCAGGCACATCTTCTTTTCCTTGTGGTGCAGGAATACGGTCTATGATGGCATCAATGAGCTCTTTCACGCCCTGCCCCGTTTTGGCGGAGACTAAGTTGTGTTCCGTGGCATCGATGCCGATGGCTTCTTCAAGTTCCGCCAAAACTCTGTCTGGGTCTGCCGCGGGAAGGTCTATTTTGTTGACTACAGGCAAGAGTTCAAGATTATTTTCCATCGCGATGTACACATTGGCGATGGTTTGTGCCTCAACCCCTTGTGCTGCATCGACGATGAGCAGTGCGCCTTCAGAGGAAGCTAAAGAACGGCTTACTTCATAGGAAAAATCAACATGGCCTGGAGTGTCGATGAGATTGAGGATGTAATGCTCACCGTCTCTGACATAGTCCAAACGAACGGACTGCGCCTTAATCGTAATGCCACGCTCTTTTTCGATGTCCATCGTGTCCATAACTTGTGCAGACATTTGTCGGTCAGTTACAGCACCACACTCTTGGATGATACGGTCAGCCAAAGTGGATTTACCATGGTCGATATGTGCGATGATGGAAAAATTGCGTATGCGTGATTGCGGTATCGGGTTGGACATTACATTCCTTGTTTATTTCTAATTGGTTTCAAAGAGTGAATTAACACTCTCATTGTTATGTACTCTTCGTATGACTTCACCCAACATACCTGCGGTAGAAAGCATTTTTATTTTCTTGCTTGTTTTTGTCATAGGGATGGTGTTGGCAACAACGAGTTCATCCAGTTCACCTTCTTCAATGCGCTCATACGCAGGACCTGAAAGCACTGGGTGTGTACAGCATGCCATGACCGATGTCGCTCCTAGTTTTTTGAGTGCAGAGGCGGCTTTGACCATCGTTCCAGCGGTATCTATCATGTCATCTATCAAAATCACATCTTTGCCTTCAACCAAACCGATAACATTCATCACTTCACTTTCATTGGCTTTTTGTCGTCTTTTATCGACGATAACCATATCTAGCCCCAGTCTATCTGCAAAATACCGTGCCCTTGATACACCGCCAATGTCAGGAGAAGCTATCACAGGATTAGGAAGTTTTTTTGCTCTAATGTAGTCTATGAACAAAATCGCACCATAGAGGTTGTCCACAGGAATATCAAAAAATCCCTGTATCTGTGAAGCATGAAGGTCAACCGTTACCACCCTGGTAATCCCAGCCGTCTCCATCAGGTTTGCTACAAGCTTTGCAGAGATAGGAACGCGTGGTGCCGCCTTTCTGTCTTGTCTAGCATACCCATAATACGGCACAACAGCGGTGATAGATTTCGCTGAAGATCGCTTAAGTGCATCAGTCATAATGAGTAGTTCCATCAAGTTTCGGTTTGCAGGTGCAGAGGTCGGTTGAATAATAAACACATCTTTACCGCGGACGCTTTCGGCTATTTGTATATTGATTTCTCCATCTGAAAAACGATTGATTGTAGCCAATGAAAGAGGCATTTGAAGGTAAGTTGCTATCTCCTCTGAAAGTTCGGGGTTTGATGTCCCAGAAAATATCATATATCCGCCCATGATGTGTACCTTTTATGTGTAGTGTAAGAAAGCGTATTCTACACAAAAATTGATAAAAAGGGGGTTTAAAGCCCTAACATCATACACTACATAAAAGAGATATGGATTAAAATGATACGAAAAATATTTAAAAAAAACGCTAGTAAAAAAAGTAAATTTTCTTTTTTTTTGGAAAAATACAACCTTCCTGCAGCCTATCTAGCCGTAAATAGAAAAATGATAACAAAAGGGGTCTATGTTGGTCTTTTTTGGGGATTTATCCCTATGCCTATGCAAATGTTAGCCATCATATCACTCACACCATTGCTGCGTTTTAATGTGCCTATTTCGCTGTTTGTGGTGTGGCTAAGCAATCCTTTTACGATGCCTTTTATGTATTATTTTGAGTACCTTACGGGTAATTTTTTATTGGGGCGTGAGAATATTGGAGATATTGAGCTGAGTTTACGCTGGTTTAGTGAGCATTTTGATGCTATTTTGATGCCGCTCTACTTAGGTGCTGCATTTTACTCTGTTGTGGTTTCAGGCATCATCTATTTTGTACTGAATCGCCTTTGGATTGTGTCAGTAAGACGCGAAAGAGCCCAAAAAGAACAAGAAAGAAAAGCAAGCAACAATGCCACTTCAATTATTAACCAAACTACACTATCATAATACAAAAATCTATATCGAGAACATCATGCACCTAAAATATCTGTTTTTTACCCTCTTAGTTATGGGCACAAGTTTACACGCAGACTACACACTTAAGCAGGGTCATCGTACGCCAAGCAAGATTGATGAAATGCCAAAAAACAGTGTAGCTGATATGCAAAAAATCCCTCAAGACCCTTCTTTTTACGCTAGCCAAATCAAACCTTTCTCCAAAACACAGCAAGAGGCATTTGACAAAAAATTTAATCAAAAATATTTTAGACCATGGCATGCACAAAACCTTGAGATACCCAAAAAAGATTTGGGTTGGGAAGTTAATTTTGTGAGTAAAAAGCCTATCTTTAGGGCAGACAGAACCATCATTCCCTCAAGCGTGTACAAACAATGGATAAACAATGCCAACTACTCACAGCTTGATAGCAAAAAATATACAGCCATTACACTCAAACATACCAATGTCAAAGCACTGCCTACAGATGATGCATTTTACCGTGACCCAAAAAAGCCTGGTGAGGGATTTCCATTTGACTACAACCAAAACTCTTCACTTCACATGAATGTGCCGCTCTATGTCTCACACTTTTCCAAAGACAAACAATGGGCTTTTGTGCGTGCATCCTACTCTTTTGGCTGGGTGAGGACGGCGGATTTGGCTTTAGTGAATGCATCGTTTATGCAAACATTTGAAAATGGCAAATACGCGATGGTTATCAAAGATAATCTTAGACTTTATGATGGAAATACAGCATTAAGTATCGTCAAACTGGGTACGATTTTTCCTTTAAGTCATGATGGTAAACACTATTTGACAGCAAAGCGCAATGCAAAAGGACAAGCATCTGTTGAGCAGGTTAAGGTTTCTGATAACACAATCATTGCAAAAAAACCTCTACCTTTTACACCTAGCAATGTCGCGATGTTGGCTAAAGAGTTTTTTGGTGAACCTTACGGTTGGGGTGGGAGTTATGAGTGTCGAGACTGTTCTGCTACTACGAGAGATTTTTTAGGTGCATTTGGAATTTTTATACGCAGAAACTCAAGCAAACAAGCACAAGACGGCAAGTCCGTACCCATACAAGGACTGCCTAAAACACTCAAAAAACAAGCCATTATCAAAAAAGCTGACCCTTTTCGCTCACTGCTTTATGTTCCAGGACATATCGTGTTGTATTTGGGTGAATACAAAGGAGAGCCTGTTGTAATGCACACCTATTGGGGAGTGCGCAAAAATGACGGGACAAAACTCATCACGGGTCGCACCATCATCACTTCAACCGAACCAGGTAAAGAGCGCTCCGATGTACGAGAAGGCAGTAAACTCATCAACACACTCAAATCAATCATACTTTTTTGAGGCTAAGACTTATGCCTCATTCTTACGCTTCTTTAGGTAAAATACTCCCATGAAAGAA
>DYTF01000003.1:6402-11881 GCA_020726105.1 Sulfurovum sp.
ATCAAAAAAGAAACCATCAAACACTTCAGCAGCAGCATCAATGCAGGCATCTATAAAGGCAAAAAGATAGAGATACCCGACATCTTCACCACGCGAAGCTCAAAAAGCATCCTCAAAGAATCACTTTTCAATACCTTACAGTTTGACATCATCGACAAAAACTTCATAGAAGTCTTTGCAGGAAGTGGTTCAGTGGGGCTAGAAGCACTCAGTAGAGGTGCAGGCAACTGCTACTTTATGGAACACAACAAAACGGCTTACCGCTCTTTAGAAGACAATGTCAAACGATTAGGTGCCACGAATGCTCATCTTTTTTATGGAGACAGTTTTGAAAAATTTACGCTTGTCTACGAGATGGTGAAGCGAAGTGCTACTAAAACCTACTTCTATTTTGACCCACCATTTTCGACGCGTGATGGGATGGATGACATCTATGACAAAACCATTGCACTGATAGAAACTATTGAGCCTCAAGTCTGTGAGATGGTGGTTGTGGAACATATGAGTAATCTTGATATGCCCCAGAACATTGGCACTTTAGTATTGAAAAAACGCAAAAAATTTGGTCGTAGCACGATGACCTATTATCTACCACAAGGCTAAACATGGCAAGAACTAAAGCAGAGGACCACATCGCACTTTTTATAGACTGTGACAACATCTCACACCGCTCCATCGAAGGTATCATTAACGAGTTAAGCAAATACGGCATCGTCAATATCCGACAAGCCTACGGTAACTGGACAAAAGACAATCTAAAAAACTGGGAAGAAAAACTCTTAGAGTTCGCCATCAAACCCATACAACAGTTCGACTACTCTAAAAATAAAAATGCCACCGATATTCTAATGACCATTGATGCGATTGACCTTTTGCACACCAAAGACATCGATGCTTTTGCTTTTGCTACAAGCGACTCTGACTTTACACCTGTTGTGATGCGCGTACAAAATGAAGGCATTAAAGTCTATGGCTTTGGTGAGAAAAAAACGCCAAAGCCTTTTATGGCGGCGTGTTCTCAATTTATTTTTACCGAACAGCTGATGAAGCAGGAGACACACAAAGATGCCAACAACAGTGAAGTGCGTAACACAGAGTCCCTCCATGCAGCATTGAAAAAGTCAGGCAAAGAGATGCGTCAGGACACTTGGCTTGTCAATGTACTGCAAACCGCGCTAGAGCAAACGATGGATGAAGACGGTTGGGCTGCACTTTCGAGTATCGGGCAATACATTAATAATTCCACTTCGTTTTCACCCATCAATTACGGATATAAAAAACTCAGTAACCTCATTAGTGAAATCGACCTCTTTGATATCTACCTTGACTCCGATACTAAGCAGATGAGCATTCGCCAAAAAGTAGACTGTTAGTCTTCACTTTTTGGTTTTTTCTTCTTTTCTTTGGGTTCAGGCTCTACAAATTCACCCTGAATCAGCCCTGCTTCATGCAAAAACTGCGAAGGTTTGTAGTCTATTTTTTTGACCCGATCAAACTGTGCTAAACTCAGATAGAGCCTGTCTCTCGCACGCGTCACTGCCACATAAAACAAACGCCTCTCTTCTTCGATGCTAGACATCATCTTTCTGTTAGGAAAGCGTCCATCTACCAAATCGATGACATACACCTCGGTAAACTCAAGCCCTTTACTTGCATGCACAGTGAGCAGATTAACCCCCTCACCTTCACTAAGTTCGCCTCCCCCCAAGATCATGGCATTGACAAATCGTGGCAATTCCTTGTATTGGCGCGAAAGGTCTAAAAGCAGCTGTGCTTTTCTTTCGATGCGTTCTTTGGCCTGATTCTTTTTTTGCTCATCGACCTCACCTGATTTGAGCCTTCCTCTTTGTGTCGCCAAAATCTCAACGATGCTAGCATAAAGCCTCGAATGGATGGCGTGCTTTAGGACATCTGACGGCTTAGTGAGTCCATACACCTGTTTCATAAAAGCATAAAAGAGTGCAAAAAATGCCATGCCATCCTGTGTGAGTTTTGCATGTTTCAGTAGCGGATGTTCATAAAGAGTTTTATCGAGTCCCATGCCAGAAAACCGCGCCGCTGAGCCTATCTGTTCATCTTCCTCAAAAAGTCCTAGCTGTACATTTTTATTGGGATTGAGCTTAGGAAGGTCAAATACTTTGGGAAATAGGATTCCCTGCATCAAATTGCCTGTACCAAAATGCAAAAAACACTGGAAAAATTCTTTAGAGAGTGCTGAGCCAATCCCTCTTGCATATTCAAAAAGATGAATAAACGCCATCATATCTTTGGCATTCACCAATAAGGCCAAAAGATCAAGTAAAAATTTGATTTCCTTGGCATCAAAAAAACTCGTCCCGCCTTTACGCTTACACGGTATCCCATACTCTCTAAGACTGGCTTCCACACCATCGGCTGAAGCATTGTTTCTAAAAATAACCGCTATCTGGTCATTGGGCACATGGGTGTGCTTGATACTCTCAGCGATAGCCTGATACTGCTCAAAAAGATCAGTGTACATCAAGAGTTTGGGCGGTGTGCTTTTGATGAGGCGACCCACTTCAAGTTTTTTAGGGTAGATGCGCTCATTGCGTTCTATGACACGGTTTGCCAAAGACAAGATGGGTGCTGTCGAGCGGTAATTGGTCTTAAGCGTAAAGACATGTGCCTTAGGATAGCGCGTTGCAAAACTGGCGATATTTTCTATATTTGCTCCATTAAACGCATAAATACTCTGATCATAATCCCCGACACAAAAAAGAGAATTGGGCTTAATGGTGTCAATGAGTGCACTTTGAAGCGTGTTCGTATCTTGGTATTCATCTACAAGTACTTCAGTAAACGCAATGGTATGCTCTTGAAGGTACTTTCTGGTGAGTAATAGCAAGTCATTGTAAGAAGCGAAGCCATACTGTATCTTTTCTGCTTCAAACTCTTGCGCGATGTCCATGTAGACATCCATTACTCTTTCATGCTCGGGGTATTTTTCTAAAAACCAAACATCAAAACGCTCCAAAGAAGCATTTTGATACAAAGAGTACATTTCATAGAGATAACTAGATGAAAAAGCCTGCACATCAAGATTCATCCGTTCAAAATTGCGCTTCTCATAGATGCTTCTAAAAAGGGTTTTAAGTTCAGAAGGTTGCTTGAGTGCAAGATGTGGATATATATCTTTGAGCCATCGGTATGAGACTGCATGAAAAGTACCTGCTTGGATTTGACCGACAACCGTCTTTGGAAAGTAACGCTCTAGGCGAACAATCATCTCGCCTGCTGCCTTGTTCGTAAATGTCAACAATAAAATGCTTGATGGCAGAACGCCACTTTGTAAAAGATGCGCGATACGACCTACGATGGTAGAAGTTTTTCCTGTCCCTGCACTGGCGATGATGAGATTATGCCCCAAACTTGCAGTGGCAGCACTGAGCTGCTCGCTATTGAGTGAACGAAGTGGCATATTAAAAGAGTGTTGTGGCTGGTTTTTCAACCTTTAATATCAAGTCTTTATAGTGTTCAAGGTTTTGAAATGCTTTTTCATATCGCCAACGCAATACAAATTCGATAATTTCATTCTTAATGATACTATCAAGCGTTTCACCTTTACCAAAATACCCTAAAGAAATATTTTTTGCTTTTTTTCTGCCACTACTATCTGGCTCATAGGTGATGGCGATGATTTGAATATATTTACCCTCACGCACTTCGGCAAAATCATCTTCTTTTAGTCCTATTCCTGAGAGGTTCATAGCCTTATAAATGAAAACATTTTCAAAATCAGGCGATTTTTCAAATATCTTTAATTTAAAAAAAAGCTGTTTAACACGATTTATGTTTGCCTCACGCACCCCATCATAACTGTTCTCCATACGATGCAATAAGGATGTTGGCGCAACCGTTTTGGGTTCTGACAAAACGAGCTCTACAATAGAATTTACACTAAGCTCCTGTATGGGTTTAGCTACCATCTTTTCTACTGCATCTAAGCTGACTTCAGGTGAAATTGATTTATTTTTCTGCTCTAACTTATCTTCAAGCTTACTTGAAAGCGCTTTTAATTTTTCTAAGCTACTTGACATTCTACTCCTTTCTCTCCAAGACATATAAGTTTCATGGCTATCATATTGATTTAAAAAAATTTTAACTATACTGTATAATATCAAAATTTTCATTTTTTAATGTTAAAAATAAGATATTAAACAATATAATTTTGCGCAACCCTACCTTGTTTGCAAGCTCTAATCGATTTTTAGCTAAAATGCGATGAAAGATACCTTATCAGGACAGAACGGATGGATTATTTAGAAATCATTGGTGGTAATACTTTAAGTGGAAGTATTACGATAAGCGGGTCAAAAAATGCCGCGCTTCCTATTATTGCTGCAACAATATTGAGTGATAAAACAGTCACTTTAACAAACCTACCCAATGTGGTTGACATACGCACTCTACTCAAGCTTCTCAGCATGTTAGGCGCTGAAGTAGAACATACTGACACAGTAGCACACATCAACAATGCCTCAATCAATTCAACCAAAGCGGTATATGAGATAGTCTCCCAGATGAGGGCTTCTATTTTGGTTTTAGGACCTCTTCTTACAAGATTTGGTGAATGCGAAGTCTCCCTACCTGGAGGGTGTGCCATCGGGCAACGCCCTATAGACTTGCACCTCAAAGCACTTGAAGCCATGGGTGCGCATATCGAAATAAGAGGTGGTTATGTGCGTGCAGAAGCGCCAAATGGCTTACGGGGTGCCAAGATTGTGTTTGATAAAATAACAGTCGGCGGTACAGAAAACATCGTCATGGCTGCAGCATTGGCACATGGCACGACTACTATCATCAATGCAG
Source organism: Sulfurovum sp. (assembly GCA_020726105.1). Lineage (GTDB taxonomy): Bacteria > Campylobacterota > Campylobacteria > Campylobacterales > Sulfurovaceae > Sulfurovum. The sequence continues at coordinate 11,233 of DYTF01000003.1, forward strand.
CAAAAGAGCCTGAAGTTGTACAGCTTTGCGAGATGATACAGGGTGCAGGTGTCAAAATAGAAGGCATAGGGAGCAGCGAACTTAGTATCGAAGGTACGGGGGGCAAACCTCTTTGTTTCAAATCTGTGGAGATTATCCCTGACCGTATTGAAGCGGGCACTTATCTGTGTGCAGGGGCGATTACAAACTCAAGTATTACGCTTAAGAAGGTAAATCACAAACATATCAATGCCTCTATTGATAAGCTAGAGCGCATGGGATGCACTTTTGATTTGATGGATGATAGCATCACTATCCATCCTGCGTCCACGCTCATGCCTGTGAACATCATCACTATCGAGTACCCTGGATTTCCCACCGATATGCAGGCGCAATTCATGGCAGTAGCATCTGTAGCACAAGGTGAAAGTGTCATCGAAGAGCGTCTTTTTGAAAACCGTTTTATGCATGTCAGCGAACTGAACCGATTGGGTGCAGATATTTGGCTCAAAGGCTCTGTTTCGTCCGTAAAAGGGGTAGAAAAACTCTATGGAGCAGATGTTATGGCAACTGACCTTAGAGCAAGTTCTGCACTTGTACTTGCTGCTTTGGTTGCAGAAGGTACTACAAAAGTACGCCGTATTTACCATCTTGACCGCGGATACGACAA
>DYTF01000003.1:11981-31562 GCA_020726105.1 Sulfurovum sp.
GGGTGCTTGTTTTATCTAAATCAAAAGAGACAGTATGCTCTTGTGGTAAAACCAAATCGAGACCTTTATCTGTTTTAATTAACACTTTCATCTTGCCTTTAGCCACTTGTGTGGTCAACACGATATCAATCTTACCCACCGTATCTAAGGCTAACTGTTCAGATTTATAGCGAATCTGAACGGGTGCACCTGGTTTTACACACTTTACAGCATGTACCTTTTTGGAAGCAGACTCTTTTAAATCAGCCCCAACAGCATTGGAAAACACCAACAAAAAGATACCAAATAGATATATATTTTTCATTTTTTACCTCACTAATTTATTGTAACATTAAAGTTTGCAGTTGATATATCATTAAAATCAGACACATCAAGCAGATACTCACCTGCACCCAAACTCACACTGCTTTGCTCACTGCCCAAAACGATACTCTCTGAAACACGCAGCAGATTAAATGGCGAAACATCAAAAAGAGCAAAATCAGGATCAGCATTTGAACCATTTGTCTGTGTTACGGTAATCGTATAGGTCTTAGGGGTGGAAACAGTAAATCTCACATATTTACGATTATTCAATGTATTATAAGTTCCAAATGTGTTTTTAGTCTGCACTTGTAGTGTTGTACCCAATGTCAATGTACTGTAGGGGTAATTTGCTGCTTGGTTAGTCCTTCCTGTACCATATATATCAGTAATGGTAGCGATATTTTCAGCACTAGTTAGCGCATCTATCTCCTCAGTCTGTGCAGTATTTTCATTTTTTAGTGCTGTTATAAACACAAAGAGACTTGTAAAGGCTGTTGTTGTTTTATATGTGCCTGTTAACACCCTGTGAATCGGTGCAAATCCAAAACTTACAATATCTACACCATCTTCTACATCATCATACGCATCATACAAAATGCGCTGTACGGAAAATTCGTTATACCAACCTTTGGTCTCTGATGTCCCTGATTCGACATTAAAATTAAACCCATTTGCTTGTGCATCACCAAAGGTATCATAATAAACAGGATTTTCTAATGCTATTGCCGAAAAAGCATTACCCCAGCCTTCAGAAAATGCAACACGAATGTCTAAGGTATCATCTCCACCGTGTGATCCGCCTATGCTATCGGAGCGCGACAACTTATCTTCATAATAATGTCCCCATTCATGAGAGATGACATGGTCATCGTATTCATCTGTATCCAAATCCTCATCACCAAAGATAAACAAATTTCCATCAGTATAATAAGTACCGTCTACATTCCCCGCATACCAGTTAACAACCAAAGGAGGGAAGACTACTGCTCCATCCACCTCTAACACTTTTTGCATCGAGGTATAAATCGAGTCAAGCATCGCAAAAGGTGCAGCTGCTCTTGTTCCAGTATATCTACTACCACCCCATCCTGAGGGTGCATTAAGATTGCGTTGGCTATTTGCTGTCCCCGATGAAACAGTAGAGCCTTCTAAGACATATAATGCATTTCTATTGTTGGAATCCTCCACGACAACATCCCAACTTGGTGAGCCTGACTTAAACATTTTTGCAGACACGCGTATTTTGAGTTGTGTATTTGTGGGAACGCTGAGTGTGTATCTGCCTGTATTATCTGTCGTGCCTGTAGCGATAATCTGATTACTCGTACCCACTGCGTCAATTTGGATGGCTCTTGCTGGCTCTTGAGTAATATGTCCATAATCCAAACCAATATAATTACTATTTGGGTGCACTTTGTCATAGCTTACAACACCAGATATATCTACAGATGAGGATGTTCCATCTGTACTACCACCCGTGCTACTTCCGCCACCTCCACCGCAACCATTAAGTACAAACAAAACAACTATCATCAGCTTCACTGAGGTAAACAAATGCATTCTTATCCTTTTTTATAGTATTATCGATCGTATCTAAAAATCAAAAAAGCCGTGATATTTTTTTCCACCAAGGTAGAGTTGCTAAACCTAATGGATGTTTAACTATCATATCTTTTGTCGATTTAGCTCGATGTTTTAGCTCAATACGCTTCTGCAGTATCACATTTATTTTCTTCAACTCCAAAGGATTAAACTCACTTTTCATCCAACACCTTCTCGATTTCTTGCATTGCATCTTCATTTTTCAACATAAATTTTATCTCAATGCGTCTTGAAGCGTTTTTATCTTCTACTCCATCGTTGGTCACGGAATCAAGATAGGCCCTCCCTGAAGCAACCATCATCGGTTTAATGTTGTGTTTTGTACTAAAATCTAAGCTTGATAGGTACTCTGTAACCGCCAAAGCTCTCTCTTGTGAGAGCTTGAGATTGTAGATGTAAGAACCATCACTGTCAGTATGCCCTTCGATGATGATTTTGTCAAGGTGAGGCTTGATGTTCTCGTTGTTCACCAACGCACCGATATACTCTTCAAAAACTCTTTTGAGCTCTACTTTAGATTCTGGCTTGAGCGTTGCATCACCGATACCAAAGAGGATGTTTGAAGCAAGCCTGAGTGAACCTGTTTTTTTATCAATATTGATTTTATCTCCCAAAGTATCCTTTAGGGCCGCAATAACCTGCAATTTGATGCCTGTGAGTGACTTTATTTTCGCTTTTTGCGCCTGTAGTTTGACGATAAGTTCATCATATTTGGTTTTGCTCTCATCCATAGCATTAAGAAGTGCTAAGAGTTTTTCATCTTTGAGTTTTACTGCATCTTTCTCTTTGCTTAAATCGTTAGAAAGGATGAGCACCTTACCTTCATAGTCTTCTAAACTCTTTTTATTTTTATTTAACTCGTCCTGATTTTTAGTGAGCAGGTCTTGTACTATGACGATTTTATTGCTTAGCGCATTCTGCTTTGCGTTGGCTTCAAGCAAGAGTTTATTGAGTTTGTCTATCTCATCGAGTTTGAGTTTAAGCATACGCTCATTTTTTGTCAAAGAGTTCTCTTTTTCATCAACAAGTGCGTTACTTTTTGTGAGACTTTTAGCCAGCTTGTCCAGTGCTTCTTCTTTACTGTGCAATTCGGATTTTAAAATGGCAGATTTTGAGACAATGGCACCGATCAACAAAATAAACACAAAAAGCAATCCAGCCATAAGGTCTGCATACGATATCCAAAAATTGCTCTCTTCTTTGGCACTGTTTCGTCTAAACATCGTCTTACTTTTCTTTTTCTCTGTGCGCTGTGTCAATACTTTGTCGATTTTGCTCCAAAATCAGTTGTGAAAAATCAGCCAATTTTTCTACTGCGCGTGCCAACTCCTGATCTATCTTCACGAAAGTGCGATCCACACTGACATCAAAACGCTCCATGGTCTCTCCAAGTGTTTGAACCGTGGTATTAAATCCTGCCATGTTTTGCTCGATGGTATTGACCGCAGTGACGCTTTGCTGTCTTAGGTGTATGTTCTCTAGTGTATCGCGTAGCTGAGACGAAGCCTCTTGCATATGAACAGTGAGCTTAGAAAAAGCGTTTGTCGTATCTTGGATAATAGTGGTGAAGTTTTTCAAATACTGATCATTGAGCTCTTTAATGAAATCCATCGTGAAAGTCTCTTTGAGTGTTTTGATAATCTGCTGATCTTTAAGTTCACTTTGCATATGCTCGTGTTTGAGTAATTCAGACTTCTTCCAAATGCGCTGACCATAGAGTTTTTCAAGGTGCGATAACTGCACATCAATCTTAGCAACACCTCTTTTTTCAAAATAAGTCCAAATCAAAGAGAGCAAAATACCATAAATAGACGCATAAAAAGCTGTGCCAACACCAGAGAGGAGTATGGATATTTCACGATCAAGCGAAGCCGTATCTTTAACCGTAAAATCGGGCATCGATATGGCAATGGCAACAAAAGTACCCAAAATACCCAGCATAGGAAACACAGAAGGCGCTACACGGGCAAAGTTGTCATTGCGTATATCCCTATAATACTCGGAGGTAAAATCTTTAATGTGTAAAGTAGACTTGGTTTTTCCCATGATACTGAGAGCATTTTCACGCAATGCGGTTTGTAAGTCCTCTTCCATGGTAAAGAATGATTGCACAACATGACACACAGCATAATTGGCATTGTGCCTCACAAACAAAGCAAAAACAACAAAGATAAATGCCACAATCACCAAAGTATGTATCTCAACCATAAAAGGAAGGATACCCACATAAGAAAAGACAATCCCAAGTAAAAATAAAAAAGGCAAAAGCAGTATCGCGAAAGAGTGCCATACACACGAAGTTTTAGTCTGGTTATCAAAAGACTGCATAAGATATCCTCGGAAAATAAATTAAATGATTATATCCAAAATGCTTAAATGATGATGTCCGTTTTTAATACTTTTAATGTTTTTTACGATGTCGCATTTGTTACATTTGTCTCTTGACTCTCTTTGGGTGCGGCTTCATTGATTTTAGTTTCAGCTTCTTTGTTTACTTTTTCAACCTTACTGGCGATGACAGCAGGATCTATAACAAGTTTAGATGTGAAAGGTGCGGGGGCATTTGAAGGAATTTTTTGCATTTTTTTGAGTGCTTTGTTTATCTCAAGCAGTCCTATCTCATGGCTACAGAGTTTATCGTAGGTTTTGAGGTCTTTTTCCAGTGCAACATAACCATAGCTCTCTATGAGTTTGTACTTTTTGGTGTAGAGTTTTGTTTTGGCGTACTCTTCTCTTGCCAACTCTACACCGCGTTTGATTTCAGGTGAGAGTGCTTTAGCATACGCTGATTTGGTCTCTTTTTTCGTGACTTCATTACTACTATTGTAAATCTCTTTTGCGCTATCGGTGAGTGTTTTAACACCGACAATAGTACTTGCGGTATCAAAAATGTTCATATAAAGACTGTTTTCTTTTTTGTTTTCCTCTGATGGCTCTAGTGATTTACTCAGATATTGCTGACATTGTAGGTCAGATGTGGCAACAAATTCATCCATGTAAGCATTGCGTGTTTCTTTGTTTGGTTTATCTTTATCTAACACTGCCAAAATGGAAGAGCGTTTGGTATGAAATCCCACTGTTTTTTCACCTATTGGCGCATCTGGCTCACCACAAGCAGTCATAAAAAATATCGCTATCAATGCCGCAAGATAAGAAGTATTTTGTTTCATAGGTTTGTCCTTTTTTTATATTATTGGGTGATTTAACTGCATTTTTATTAGCAAATCACACCGCCACCTAACAATTTGTCGCCCTCATAAAACGCAGCAATCTGCCCTTTTGCTAAGCCAAATACTGCTTCATCTAGTTGCACTTTGGCTCTATCACCGTCTATCTCGACATGGCATGGTACTGCGGTGGTTCTGTATCTAACTTTTACTGTACACGAAAATGTTTTTAAATCTTTAAAAAGATTGATTTGCTTGACTTCAAAAGCACTCTCTTCAAGCATCTCTTTTGTGCCTACAACGATTTGGTTGGTTTGAGGCTTGATGTCGATAACAAAATGTGGATCATGTGCACCATTGACAAAAAAGCCTCTGCGTTTTCCTATGGTGTAGTGCATGTAGCCTTTATGGGTTCCGACTACATTGCCCTCTGTGTCTATCGTTTCTCCTGGCATATCGATGTTCATGTGTTTGGCAAGCACCTCATCATAGGTATTTTCCACAAAACAGATCTCCGAACTTTCTCTTTGTGTCGCAAAGTCTTTAAGTACTTCTATCTTTGCCGCATACGCTTTGACATCTTCTTTGACCCATGTCCCCAGAGGAAAAATCAAACGAGGCAACACCTCTTTTTTAACTTCACATAAAAAATAACTCTGGTCTTTGTTAGGGTCTTCTGCCATATAAATATACTCCCCATCACACTTGATGTAGTGTCCCGTCGCTACAAAATCAGCACCCACAGAGTCCGCAAACTCAATCATCTTGCCAAATTTAATGGTACGGTTACACATCACACAGGGGTTTGGTGTCAGTCCTTCTTTGTAGCTTTGCACAAAATAATCATACACATTGTCATGAAATGCTTCACTCAAATCCAGAAAATGCACCTTAACACCCAAATATGCACCCACTCTTTGTGCTTTGCTGAAGTTTGATTCATGGTATCCGGGTTTATGGTGTAGTTTCATATAGACACCTTCGACCTCATAACCTTCTTTTTGTAACAAAATGGAGGTGACAGTTGAGTCAACGCCTCCACTCATCCCCACAAGTATTTTCTTTTTATTCAATATAAACCTCTCTTTGCTTGAGCTACCAGTCGCCCCAAGCATATTTTATGCTTCATCCAAGTCTCCAATAAATTGCTCCAAAAGATACTCTTTTGATGCTGGTATCAAATCATCGGGAACCTCTTGTCCTATTGAAAAGTAACTCATCGGTGTTTTATAGAGCAACATAAAATTCAACAATACTCCAAAATGTTTTGTTTCATCAAATTTGGTAATAATAAGTGAATCTAGGTTTAAAAATGAAAAGTTAGTATAGGTATCATTCATATCTTCATACTTGACCGTTGCAGAGAGTACAAGACTCACTTCAAGTTTTCGTGCTGTACCTGATTGAAGAAATTCTATCGCTTTAATGAATTTTTGCGTATCATAAGGAGACATCCCCGTTGTATCTACAAACACCACATCATAGCCTTCTGTTTGCGCTAAAGCCTGCATGAAAGCTTCTGGATTCTCGACAATAAAATGCTCTATTTTCATAATATTGGCATAATGTGCCAATTGTTCATGCGCACCCACTTTGTAGCTGTCTAGGTTTATCAGTGCTACTTTGTAAGACTTATCCATCAAAAAAGCATATCGTGCGGCTAGCTTGGCTATGGTGGTTGTCTTGCCGACACCTGTTGAGCCAACGAGCATGATTATCTTAGGCTCGTCCAAAACCTCTTTTTGTACCTGAACGGATTCATCAATCTCTTCAAGAAGATAGGTAATCAAAAGGGATTCATCTTTAAGAATTTTATTTCCCTTAAGTGATGCAAATATTGTATCTAGCCAAACTTCTGCAATACCTTTATGCATAAAAAGGGTTTTAATCTTTTGTGCGACGCTTACTTCATGCTCTTGAAGCATGGCTTCTTTCATTTGAGCCAATTCATATCTCAGTTCGCTAAGTTCTGACATCAAGTCATTAGCATCTTCATCCTCCAAATCCTCTGTAACAACTTGATCCATATATTTTTCTTTAGAAACAGCGATAATCACTTCGCAACGCAAGTGACCATCGTCATACTTTATCTGTCTTGCCGAAATAAGTTCAATATCTTCACCATACTTTTGCACGGCTAGCTCATAAGCACCTTTGGGGCTTGAGGCTGCAAATGTTTCGTGTATCATCTTGCGCCCTTTCTTCTCATTTCTTTACTCATATACGCCAAAGGCATCAACACTGATGCTCGCCTGCTCCATTCTGGATGAGGAAGAACCAGTGTTTTAGTCTGCATTACTATTTCTCCATAGAAAATAATATCAATATCTAAGGTTCTCGGACCGTCCTTAAAAAGTCTTTTTCTGCCAAAAATAGTCTCTACGCGAAGCACATAACGCAACAAAGCTCTAGGGCTTAGCCTTGTTTCAATCCAAAGCAAGGAGTTATAAAAATCCGCTTGCTCCGTATATCCAAAAGGTGGATTTTTAAGAATGGGTGCGCTTCTTTCTACTTGCACAACACTGGAGCGTTTAAGATACCAAAACAGCCGCTCAAAACGACGCAAGACATCTCCAACATTACCACCGATACCCAGTAAAACTTTTTTTGTTCCCTTTAGGGTATTGGCTCTTTTTGAAGCAAAAAAAGGATAATTTTCGGTTTTAATCAGCCTGTATTTTGAGTCTATCTTTTTTTGCATCATGAGTTACAATACGACCGCTTTACCGTCAACCATGGCAACCATATCTTCAATACGAATACCAAATGCATTGGGAATATAAATACCAGGCTCAATCGTAAATACCATCCCATCTTCAATAATCGTGTCTGATTTGCTAGAAATATATGGCATCTCATGAATATCTAACCCCACACCATGCCCTGTTGAATGCACATAAAACTCACCAAATCCAGCTTTACTGATAATATCTCTGGTTAAAGCATCTACTTCTTTGGCTTTCATACCTGAGTGGGCATTGAGGATGGCGTTATCATGTGCCTTCAGAACTGTATCGTAGGCTTTTTGAATCTTTTGCTTAGAAAATATCTGTTGCGTCGTAAAATCAAAGCCTTCGCCTACAAATACCGTACGGGTTCTATCTGAGCAGTACCGCTTGTACTTTAATCCCGCATCCACAAGGAGCAAGTCGCCCCAATCGAGCTTCTTTGAAGTGGCTCTTGCGTGTGGTTTAGCCGCATTTTTGTTCACCGCCACGATAGGGTCAAAACTCACATCGTATTTGCCAAAATCACTCAAAATGCTCTTGGCTTGATGCGTCAGTGCGTACTCACTTTTACCAATACCATCCGTATTAAACTCTTTAGCCAAAGTTTTGAATGCTTTTCTGCCCAGTTTTGCTGCGCGCGCAAGTATTTTGAGTTCTTCCTCATTTTTAATGATTCGCTTTTTATGGGAAAAATCTGGCTCGGGTTCAAAAACACACTCCACCCTAGAATGCACACGCTCAAACCCAGCAACACTCCACTCTTTTGGGTCAAAAACAATCTGCTTCACTTTTGCACTCTCTAAAAGTGAAGCAGCACGCGCATACAAATCATCACTTATCATGACGGTAGCATGGCGTACATGTTCTGTTGCATCAATCGTGTAGCGACTATCGGTGATAAAAAATGCTTCATTTCCCAAAGAAAGATAGAGTGCATTATCGCAACTATATCCACATTCGTAATATATGGCATTTTCATCTTTGAGCATATAATTCATCGCCGACCTTTAGGTGTTAAGCTTGTTGCGCTTTGGCTTTATGTTCACGAAGAGCCGCTAACTCTACAAGTATTTGCTTCATACCCACCATTGCCAAGTGGTAACTAAAAGGCCCCATGCCTGCTATCTGACCTGCACATACAGGTGCGATAAGAGACTTATGTCTGAACTCTTCTCTTTGGTAGATATTTGAAAGATGCACTTCAATCGTAGGAATCTGCACCGCAGCAATCGCATCTCTAATCGCAATAGAAGTGTGTGTATACGCAGCAGGATTGATGATAATACCGTCCGCATCACCTAAACACTCTTGTATGCGGTCAACAATTTCACCTTCTAGGTTACTTTGAAAAAATTCGATTTCTATTTTATCTTTTTGGGCAAATGCATTCATTTGCCCGTGAATATCTTCTAATTTCATTGAACCATAAATACCCTGCTCTCTTACACCGAGCATATTGAGATTTGGACCTTGGATGACTACTATTTTCATGAATGTACCTTCTAGCTTTTTATTTACTACTATTTTATCCAAATAGCTTTAATATCGACCTAAACCTCTTTGGCTACACCTACTTCATCACCGACGCAGATTAGTGCTTCATCCAAAGGGCGGACAAAAAACCCGCGTTTACCTTCTAGTAGTTCTGGCAACTCAGGGGAAAGTGCCATCAAGTACCCGTAAGACCCACAAATACCCGTAATCTCAAGCATCGCTTCTCCTGCTTCTATGACTGAACCGACTTTTAGTCCATATAAATCAATATCTACATGGATATTTTCAAGTAAAACACCCTGCTCTACCACAATACCTGCCTCAGCTGCAATATCGTAACTCTTTTGACAGGTTAGCACCATGACTCTTTCTTGTGTCGTCTCATACTTCATATCTCCGATTATCCCATCAGGGTCACATTCAAAGTCTTCACATTTCATGCGATGTCCTGCTTTCATCAAATCGGGTATGGTCATATAGAGTGCCAGTACTTTTCCCTTGTTCATCTCTTATCCTTTGGTTTTTATATGGCGTGATACTAGCACAGATGGTGTTAAAACATTCATCAATTTTTTATTTGTGTGCTATAATCGCCAAACTACTCACAAGGTCTTGTATTCATGAAAATAATCATTGCAGATTTTATCTATACGCCCAATGGATATATCAAAAACCATGCCGTTGCTTTTGATGATGCCATCATTGCAATAGACACGCTAGAGGAACTACAAACACGCTACAAAGATGCCAAAATCCACCACACAGAAGCAAACTCTGTACTCTACCCCGGTTTTATCAACACCCATGTGCATTTGGAGTTTTCAGCAAACAAAACTGCTTTGCAGTACGGTTCATTCATGCCTTGGCTGCATTCCGTCATCGAAGAGCGTGATACTTTACTTGCCTCCTGCGACAATGCCACGATGATGTCTGCCTGCGAAGCAATGCTGCGTTCAGGTATCACTGCTTTTGGTGCCATCTCTAGCTTTGGAACAGAGCTTGAAGTGTGTGAACAAACGCCTCAGCGTGTGGTATTTTTTAACGAACTCATAGGCTCCAATGCTGCCTATGCCGATATGCTCTATGGTGATTTTACACAGCGTCTTGACGCTTCGATGCACTGTGACAAAGCGTCCCGTATCACCCCTGCGATTGCCATTCATTCACCCTACTCTGTGCATCCCGTACTGCTTCATAAAGCGATTGGTCTAGCCAAACAACATGCACTCCCACTGAGTGCACATTTTTTAGAATCACAAGCCGAACGCGACTGGCTTGAAAAGGGTGAAGGAGAATTTAAACCTTTTTTTGAAAAATTTTTCAATACTTCTACTCCTGTTACGACCACCAAGGAGTTTATCTGTGCTTTTGACACACACCCAACCCACTTTACCCATTGCGTACAAACAAGCAAAGAAGAACTTGAGTATCTGATAAGCAAAGGGCATTCCGTAGCACACTGTCCACGCTCCAATCGCTACTTAGGTGTAGGTAGACTCGCCATCGAATATCTCATGAAAGCGAAGTTTTCTGTTGCAACAGATGGACTGAGCTCCAACGATTCGCTCAATCTTTTTGATGAACTTAGAGCCGCACTCATGCTACACCATCAAGCCCCACTTGATAAACTTGCTTCAAGGCTCATTCGTTCAGTGACTGGGGATGCAGCTGAGATATTGGGGCTAAACTGTGGTAAGATAACAGTCGGTGCGGCTGCGGACTTTGCAGTGGTCACTTTACCCGAGGCACCAAAAAGAGAAGAAGAGATAGCACTTTGGACTATCTTACACACCAAAGAGGTCTCGGAAGTCTACATAGAAGGAGAAAAATATGTTTAGTGCAATAGGAAATGGTATCAAATGGATAGGTCAACACTTTTTAGGGATGCTTTTTTTACTCATCGCTTTTGTGGTTTTGATGCCCTCAAGCTCCACACAACTTACCAATGCCAACCTACAAGAAATAGAACTCATAGGTCCCATCATCAATGCGGACGCACTCCTTAAAGAGATAGAAGCAGCCCAAAAAAATAACTCCATCAAGGGCGTGTTACTAAGCGTGAACTCACCTGGGGGTTCTGTGCCACCTTCGGTTGAGATAGCCTATGCCATCAAAGAGTTAAAAAAACACAAACCTGTCGTTGCCTATGCCTCAGGGATTATGGCAAGCGGAAGCTACTATGCCTCCATCTACGCAGATACTATCATCGCAAACCCCGGTTCTTTAGTGGGATCTATCGGCGTCATCATGGAAAGTGCAGATGTCTCTGAGCTTATGAAAACCATCGGCATCAAAACACAAATCGTCAAACAGGGCACCTACAAAGAGGCAGGTACACCGACCAGAGAATGGACACCCAAAGAGCGAGCAGAACTCGAGCGACTCACCAAAGATACTTATGAGATGTTTGTTGGTGATGTTGCTAGTGCCAGAGGACTAGATGTCGCTAAAGCGCCAGAATATGCCGACGCACACATCTTCTCCGCTGCACGCGCCAAAGAAGTCGGTCTCATTGATGCCATAGGTGTCAAAAGCCAAGCCAAAGCAGAAGTACAAAAACGCGCCAAAGTGACAACGCCAACATGGAAAGAAAAAGACAAGCTAGATAGCTTTATGGATAGATTTAGCGAAAAAAGCATGATGTATCTGCAGGGTTATTTTTCTGGGCTCAAAGCTACGCTTGTGTGGTAAAAAAACTATGCTCTCACAGCCTATAGTGCTGTGGCAGCTTGCAAAAAATCCGCAACGATGTCATTGGGGTCTTCTAGTCCGATTGACACGCGGATAAGCCCCTCATCTACTCCTAAAAATCTACGCGCTTCTTCGTTGAAATCACTGTAAATCGTACTGGTCATATGAAGTGCTAAGGTTCTGTTGTCGCCGATATTGGTAGTTAAGATGACCATTTTGAGTCCATTTAGCAAAGTAAATGCTCTCTCTTTTGTCCCGCAGTTTAGAGTCAAGAGCGGGCCACACCCTTGAGGAAAGTCTGAAAGATAGCGTGCGTTATCGGGGCTAGACGGCAATGAAGGATGGTTGACACTGATGGTTTGCGGAAGCTGCTCGCTAAGAAGTTTTGCAACTTTTTCCACACTTTGGTTGATACGCTCTACCCTTAAAGAGAGTGTTTCGAGTCCTATCATGGTCATAAATGAGCCAAAAGCATTCGCAGTCATGCCAAAGTCTCGGATGGCTCTTTTTTTACAGATGGGTATAAAGGCTTTTTTACCCATTTTGTTTACTATTTTATGTACATCGGCATATTTTGGATGAAGCAGTTTATCACCCTCTTCTTTTACTTCCCTAAAGATAGCGATGCCACCCAGTGCTGCAGAGTGTCCTGACATATTTTTGGTTGAAGAGTGCACTGAGATGTCTGCTCCCATCTCGAGAGGTCTCAGCAAAAGCGGGGTTGCGGTGTTGTCTATCATCACCAAGGTATCGTATTGGTTACACAAATCAATGATTCGCTGCACATCGGGCAATGTCAGACTTGGATTACCCACAGATTCAAACAGTACCATTTTGATGCCGCGTTTGAGAGCATTTTCGATGTGTTCAAAATCATCTACTTCACAAAAACTGTTTGAGATGCCAAAACGCGCCAAAGTTTCATTGACCAGCGAATAGGTACCGCCAAAAAAACCACCAACACAAAGTAACGCATCACCAGCAGATAAAAATGCCGTACAAACCATAGAGATAGCACCCATACCAGAAGAAGTAGCTATAGCACCAAAACCACCTTCTATTTTGGCGACAATCGCTTCAAGTTTTGCATTGGTAGGATTGCCCACTCTTGCATACAGTGGCTTGTTCACTTGGGCAGCAAAAATGCCCTCCGCTTCCTCAGCATCTTCATAGCCATACGCTACAGAGGGTATGATAGTGGGTGCAATAGGGCCTACTTTTTGACCAACACTGTGCACAAGCAAGGTGTTAAAATAATTAAAATTGGTATTTTCTTTCATGCTTTTCGTCCTAAATTGAATAATTGAGCGTTTGGTTGGCTCTGAGTCGATACTCTTTTAACTCACTCAGTGGTATCTCGAAGAGTGTTAAAGCTTTTTGCCTCAAGTCATCCCAAAACAACTGAAGCGAAGGATTGTCTTTTTGGTCTATGGCTGAGAATATATCTGACTCCAATATCAGCACAACATCTTTAAGCGTAATATCTTGAAGACTTTTAGCCAGCCTGTAGCCACCATACGCCCCTTTGACGCTCACCAGCAAACCTTGTTTTTTTAGTTCTAGTAGTATCTGTTCTAAAAAGTTTTGAGGGATTGATGCTTGATTTGCTATCTCTTTAATCTTCAGTACTTCTTTATCTGAAATGTCGCCCAATTGCTGTAGTGCAGCAAGAGCATAAATCGTTTTAGTGGAGATTCCCATCATGATTAAAAAAACCTTTAGCTATTTGTATGGCGTAGTATAGCTTACAACCGATACAATACTCGAATAGCGTCTCCAATAATGCGCAAAGTAACAAAATCGTGGCTATAAAAGTAGCAAATACAGTGTGTTCTGCTACAAACAAAATCACAATAGAAAAAGAGCTTATCAAACCCAAATAAAGCGCAAATTTTTTAGGTGCTTCATCGCACAATCTTGGGACAAATCCCAAGCCTGAGAGAATAAAATGTCCAATAAAATGAAAAGGGCTGTATTGCACCAATCTTAAAGCCCTAAGCGTAAAATCAAAGAGTAAAATAAGTGCAAAAATCATCTCTTGTGTAATCAGTAAAATAAGTGCAAAAAGTGCAACTTGAAAAGAAATGATTCTAACTATGTTGGAATCAACGCTTCTGTTTGATATGGGGCAGGTTTGAGCCATATATGTAGCCTTATTACGCAGTTTATCAATACAGTATCTCTAAAGACCCTAGAGGGCTTGCAACATCATTTTTGACTTTAATCATTAACAATATAGGGGAGACTACAATGAATCAAACAAATCTGATGTTCTTGTCCTGTGCAATCATCTAGGGTTTTTACAAACACTGTATTAAAACTTTATGATTCTAGCCAATATTGACATCAATGTCAAGTAAATCAATAGATTTAAATTAATTTAATTAAAAATAACCAATAAAGACATTACACATAAACTGCACAGCAACTATATTATAGTAAGTAAAAAAGGTGCGAGCATGCTAAAAGATTATGTGTATTTTGGTGAAAAAGTTGCAGGATATGAGATTCCTGTACTCAACGAAAGAGAGGCGCGTGCAGGAGCTGGTATCTTACTTTTACCGGCAACTGTATCATTTATGAATGCCTATTTAACACATGATTTTGTATTTACTAAGATTTTTGTTACGGTATTTATGGTTGATTTTTTCATACGCATTTTTATCAATCCTGCTCTTGCACCAAGTCTCATCTTAGGGCGCTTCTTTGTCCAAAACCAAACCCCTGAGTATGTGGGGGCGGTACAAAAAAGATTTGCGTGGTCTATTGGTTTTATTCTCTCTGTGATTATGTTTTTTATCATCGTTGTGCTTGAGATTATGACAACTGTTAAAATCGGTATTTGTTTACTCTGCATTACTCTCTTGTTCAGCGAAACAGCTTTTGGCATCTGTTTGGGGTGTATTTTGTACTTTAAACTACAAAAAAGCAAGCCGCTTTATTGTCCTGGTAATGTCTGTGAGGTAAAGGAAAAAGAGGACATACAAACCATATCAAAACTTCAGAAAATAACGCTTTTTGTTTTTTTCTTGGGTGTGAGTATATTAAGTTTCTCACTCATCGAAGATGACAAGACAAAAAACATCACACAAAAAAATAAAATGGTGAAATGTAGTACGGGAAAGTGTGAGGGGAGTTAATTCAAGAAGATTGAGAAAATCTCAACCTCTTGAAGAAAAATTATTTCATTGCAGCAATATATGCTGCAACTTCTTTGATCTGAGCATCATCCATAGTAGCTACTTGACCTTTCATAAGACCACCCATACCATGTTGGTTAAGCGTACCTGCTTTGTAACCATTAAGTTGCTCAATCGTTTTAGCAGCATCTTGACCTGTGATGATTGCAGATTTACCAAGAGCGGCTTTTTCGCCGTTAGCGCCATGACAGCCTACACATTTAGCAAACAAAGCTGCACCATCAGCCATCAGTAAAGTAGATCCAGCAAACAACATTGCGATTGCAATTTTTTTCATTTTAATTCCTTCATATTTGAATAGTTTCTTAAGAAGCCTGAATATGTAAACTTCCACCGCCATTTTAGAATAAAATACCTTAACGACTCGGTATATTACCTGAATCACTTGCATACTCATAGACAAAATCATACACATCAGGAATAAATGTAGCATCGAGATTTACATTGGGGCAAATCTTAGTCACTTCAACTGCAAACTTTCCAGCCTGTCTGATAGATTCCCATTCATTTTGTGTATGTTTTTGGGTAAATTTATCTGCACTCACGCCACATATTGCTTTGAGTTTTTCAAGATATATTTTTTGACCTTTTTCTGCATCTGCCACTACTGGCGATAAAGATAGTGTCACGCCTAGTAAAGCAACAAGTACTATTTTTCTCACTCTATCCATTTCGCTCCTTTTGTTTTATGTGACATTTTAATCATAACAGGCAATTGTGAAAGCATTGTGAAGTATTGGTAAAGGTTTGTAACTACTTCAACTTGCCAAAAACCTTATACTTTTCCCAGTAACTGTCTAAAGCTTCATCAATGTCACTATCGCTTAATGTTGTTTTATCTTTGATGCCATAATTTTCAATAAACAAGTCATCCATCACCGATATCTCCTTAAGTGGATGCTTCAAGTAGTGTTTAAGTGCGCTTTTAACATTTTGCTCTCCGCTATAGACAAGCAAATAACGCTTAAACATCTCTTGCAAGGAGGTGGGTAGCTCCTTATGACACCCTACGCAAGAGCGCTCATATATATTTTCAGAAAACAAACTTGAAACAATTAAAACCGCAATAATCCCATGCTTTACCATCTTAACACCATGCTTGTACCTTCCTCTTCGCTCGATTTTACTTCAACCAAAACATGGTATTCGTCTAAAATCTGCTTGACAATACTCAAGCCAACACCAAACCCTCCTTCACTTTCATTGAAGCGAATATACCTGTCAAATATAAAAGGGATGTTTTCTTTTTTGATGCCAATACCCGTATCCCAGATCAGCAACATACCTTGCCTTAGTGTGATTCCCAGCGTGCCGCCTCGTTTGTTGTACTTAATGGCATTAGAGATAAGGTTATCAATCACTCGTGTCAATTTTCGTCTATCCGCCATCATGTTTGCATTCCCTAAATCTAAACTAAAATCTAACTGTTTTGACTGTACCAAAACAGAAAAGTATTCTGCTCTATCAAGAATCAGTTCTTTAAGTGCGATGTTTTCATCATGATTTTTCCTGTCTTGCTCCAAAGTAAGGAAAGTTAAGTCTTTATAAAGTACAGAAACAGTTTTGGCCGCAATTGCAATACGAGCCAATTTGCTTTTATTCTTCTCCCCCATCATTTCCGTGTCCATCATCTCTATGTTGGCAAGTATGGCAGAAAGAGGGGTGTTTAACTCGTGTGTGGTATCTTTGATAAATCTATCTAACAAAACAATCGAATCTCGCATGGGTTTTAAAAACATTTTTGCAAGATAAAGACCGAAAATCATAAAAAAGAGTAAAGCCAGAAATCCATATCCTATGATATTTTTCCAACCCTCCCCTCTCCACGCGCCATCATTTGGAATTTCAATCACAAGATATTTTGCCCCTAAATAAAATTCATCCAAAGCTTTAACCAGATGAATCGTATCGCCTGCGATGTAAACCTCTTCATCAAAATGTATTTTTTCTTTGCTTAGCAATGAAAAGATTTTTTTATACTCAAGGTCATAAATCGCCGACTTAAAGCGAGGGTCACGAGGATACTCAGTGCGTTCATCAAAATAGTGATGTAATACTTTGAGCCTTTTGGTTTGGATGTAGGCGTATTTTGTCAGCATTGCACGCTGATCGAAAAGCATGAGTTTCTCTTTCCCCTGATAATAAAAGAGCGAAAGAAGGGTTATCAACAAAACAACCATCGTCGCATAAAGTGTTAAAAACCTAGAAAGAGATTTCTTTTCACTTCTGAGTAATGAACTTGTATCCTTGTTTTTTAATACTAACAATGCATTCCTTACCGATAATTTTACGAAGGTTTTTGATGTAGGTACGCAGTGCAGTATCACTAGATTCCTCATCATAATCCCACAAATGGGCATAAATACGCTCATGCTCAATCAACTTACCCTCATTTTTCACAAAAAGTTTGAGTAGCATCGACTCTTTATGTCCCAAAGATACCGTTTTGCCTTCTGTGACTAATTCATTGTTTTTAATCATATAAGAAATCGTGTCAGTAATAGCAATGAATTCTTTTTTCTCGTGATAAAATCCTCTCTTTATCAAAGTTTCAATGCGTATATGAAGTTCTTTCAAGGAAAAAGGTTTACGGATATAGTCATCACAACCATTCTTAAATCCCTCCTCCAAATCCTCAACAGAATCCAAAGAAGTAATAAAGATAGCGGGAGTAAAAACTGCACGCTCTCGCGCCTCATGAAGTAAAGAAAACCCATTGATACCAGGCGTATTGACATCGAGTAACAGTAAATCATATTGGCTTTCATACAATTTTTCCTGAGCCTCAAGTCCATCATAAACAGAGACAACCCCATACCCTTTCTCTTCTAAAAACTCCGTGATGGTTTCATTGAGATTGGCATCATCTTCAAGTAAGAGTATCTTGCTCACAGCTGCAACCCCATACAAACAACGACTACATCCATTCAGGTTCTCCCTCTTTTAGAATAGTTTTTAGTTTCTTGGGTATTATAGCAAATAAAGTAAGCACAACAACAAGGAGAGTCAAATGGCTACAAAAGAACTGGTAGTGGGTGGTGGATGTTTTTGGTGTACCGAAGCGGTATTTGAACTTCTAAAAGGTGTCAGCGATGTTGAAAGCGGTTATGCCAATGGACACACACTCAATCCAAGCTATAGAGATATTTGCACGGGTGAAACTGGGCATGCAGAAGTCATCAAGATTACCTACGATGAAGAGATGATTACAGCAGATACCTTACTTGACATCTTCTTTGCAACACATAACCCCACTACACTCAACCAGCAAGGCGCAGACAGAGGTACACAGTATCGCTCCACCATACTCTACACCGATGAAGAGACAAAAGAAGCGGCCGAGGCAGCACTTGAAGCGGCACAAAAAGAGTATGACCAACCCATCGTGACTACCATAGAACCGCTAAAATCGTACTATAAAGCAGAAAACTATCATCAAGACTACTACCGCCTTAACCAAACTCAAGGCTACTGCATGGCAGTCATACCACCAAAATTAGCTAAACTCAAAGCAAAGTTTGCAAAAGAGATGGTGTAGGGTTACCTCTTAAGCGGATTGTCTGAACGGTTTTTGACTTTTTGTTCTTGCTCGCTAGAGATATTTGGCTGTGTAAATTCAACTTTACCTGCAATAATACACCCTTTACAACCAGGCTCGCAGTGGTGATGCAACTTTAAACACCATTCATTGTCTTCATCTTTCGTTCCCATAAATTGACATCCCCATCCTGAACTCATGACTATCCTTTATTTTTAAATGCAAAAGTTTTCAAATATACCCAACAAGCCTTAACATCAATTTAACAAAACTATACTATAGTTTTAAATACAAAAAATAGGGATGCTACAAATGGGAAATATAGACTTAATCATCATTCTTACGACTGCCTTTTTAGGAAGTGTGGGGCATTGCATTGGGATGTGTGGCGGTATCGTTGTGGCATATAGCTCCACCAAAATCGACCAAAAATCAAGCTATGCACAGCAAACTTTTTCACATCTAGCCTATAACTTCGGTCGTGTAAGTACCTACACTGTTTTGGGAGCATTATTTGGTTTCGTAGGTCAAGTCGTCGCTTTCACACCCACAACAAAAGGGCTTCTCTTTGTTCTAACAGGCATTTTAATGGTTCTTGCAGGTCTTTCGCTATTGGGGAAATTCAAGTTTTTAAACTCTGCTGAGTGGTCCGTCTCGAGATACCCATGGTTTCAAAAAAGTTTTAGAACACTCATGTCTTCGCGTTCTTATCGAAGTTTTTATCTTTTAGGGGTACTCAATGGGTTGATTCCCTGTGGACTTGTTTA
Organism: Sulfurovum sp.; assembly: GCA_020726105.1. Classification (GTDB taxonomy): domain Bacteria; phylum Campylobacterota; class Campylobacteria; order Campylobacterales; family Sulfurovaceae; genus Sulfurovum. The sequence continues at coordinate 31,476 of DYTF01000003.1, forward strand.
CTCTTTTGCTATCTTTGCAGCCAGTACAGCCAATCCTTTTGCTGGCGCATTGGTCATGGCAACTTTTGGTCTTGCGACTATCCCTGC
>DYTF01000003.1:31662-44264 GCA_020726105.1 Sulfurovum sp.
AACTCTTTGCACCTCAAGATCAAAAAAACAGACATGAGCACATGGAAGCTCATCACAGTTCTTGCCAAAGCCACAGGGCTTGAAGAGCGTGACATTGGGTATGCAGGACTTAAAGACAAGAGTGCCACCACTATACAGTTCGTTTCGATTCCAAAACAGTACGAAAAAGAACTCAATAAAAATCTAACAACAGAAAAGATAGAAATACTGGAACGAAGTTACTCTAAAGCACCCATCAAAATAGGTCAGCTCAAGGGAAACCGTTTTTCTATTATCTTGCATGACATCAGCGAAAGTGATGCGAAGTTTTTTACCACGACCGCAAAAAAAATGCAAGTAGAAGGCATACCCAACTATTTTGGTTATCAGCGTTTTGGTGAAGACTCTCGCTCTCACTTACAAGGAAAAGAGATAGCACACAGTGGGAAAAAACTCAAAGGAAGCAAAGAGAAACTTCTGGTCTCTGCCTACCAAAGTCACCTTTTTAACACCTGGCTCTCTTCGCGTGTTAAATACTCCAAAGTTATCAGCGGATGTGACGCCAAAGAAGCAGCGCAAAAGCTAGATTTTCCGCCTGAACTCATCGACGCCTTAACCAAACAACCGCAGTTTTTTAAACTGTTTTTGGGTGACATTATCATGCCTTACCCGTTTGGTAAAATGGATTTTGTCAAAGATATGTTGTACAGTGGTGAATTATTTAAACAAGCTAAGATTTCACCCACAGGACTGCTCAGTGGAGAGAATATCGAACGCGCGAAAAGTGATGCCTATCATCTCGAAAGTGCTTATGATGACAAAGAGTTAAGTAGCCTCAAGGGCGATAGGCGTTTTGCATGGGTATGGCCAAAAGAAGTAGAGACACGCTATCAAGCAGACTGTAGACAGCTTAGCGTTGATTTTTATCTACCTAAAGGTGCTTATGCCACTACTTTTTTAGAAGAGATAGGGAAGTTTTCACTCAAGCCAACAAAAGAAAAATAGACTACTTTTCTTTTCTGCTTCGCCTTGTGTCTTTTTTTTCTGCTTTTGGTTGCTCTGCATCAAAACGCTTATAGGCATCGCGTTTGGTTGTTTTGCGTTTTTTGCTTTGAGGCGCTACACCTTCAGTCTTTTTCTTTTTACCAAATGCACCGTCAGCATTTTTATGTTCATTTGGGTTTTTTCGTGCACCTTTTTGCTTTGCCACAACAGCAGGCGCATACCCATCGAGTCTCTCTTGCGGTATGGCTTTACCCATCAGTTTTTCTACCTCTTTAAGCGCTACCATCTCAAGTGGTGAGATAAGCGTCAACGCAAGACCTTTTGCTCCCGCCCTTCCTGTACGCCCGATGCGGTGTATATAATCACCCGTCACATGAGGTATATCGAAATTGATGACTACTTCAAGTGAAGGAATATCTAAACCCCGTGCAGCGATGTCAGTAGCGACTAAAACACGCATTTTGCCTTCCTTGAAGCCTCCAAGAGCCCTACTCCTCTCGCCTGAACTTTTCCCACCATGTATCACGGCTGCTTGTAGTCCAGAAAGATTGAGTTCAGCACACACTTCATCTGCTGCTTCTTTTTTACGCACAAACACAAGAACCTGTTTAAAGTTTCGCGAACCAATTAAAAAAGAAAGTAAGTCTATTTTTTTTTCTTTTTCAACGAGATACACCCTCTGCTCCACACTTTTAGCAGAAGTTCCCATGCTGTCTACTTCGATGCGTTTTGGTCTGGTTAGCATACTTTCAGCCAAGCGTTTTACAGAACCTGAAAGTGTGGCAGAAACGAGGACATTTTGTCTTTTTTTAGGAAGGAACTCAAGTATTTTACTCACCTCGTGGACAAAACCCATATCTAAGATGGTATCTGCTTCATCCAAAACAAGATAGCTTACTCCTTCAAGGGTGATATTTTTTTGATTGAGATGTTCAAGAAGACGCCCTGAAGTAGCAACGATGATATCTACACCATTTTTCAGTGTCTTGGCTTGTTTTGTTAGGTTTGCGCCACCATAAAGTACCACACTTTTCAAAGCAAGATACTTTCCGTAAGATTCAAAAGAGGCATGTACTTGAGAAGCAAGTTCTCTTGTGGGTACAAGGATGACTGCTCTGGGGTAATGATGAGAAGGTGATGATATTTTTGACAACTCATGCAAGATAGGAAGGGCGAATCCTGCTGTTTTTCCCGTACCAGTCTGCGCACCCGCCATAATGTCACGACCTGCAAGCATGGCGGGTATCAGTGCTTGCTGTATAGGTGTGGCATCTTTATAGTCTTTTTCACTTACTGCTTTTAAAAGTTCGCTACAAAGACCCAAGGTTGACAGAGACATCAACGGAGATTCTAAGGTAATATACTATTGAATATCACATTTTTTTGTAATGATACAAAGTGGACAAAAATTGGTAATTCCAGCAACAAGAGGAATCATTCCCAAATAAAACCATGACCAAGTCCATCCTTCGGCTACTTCATTAAAAAGAGGGCTTGTTGAAAAAAGTCCATACCCTACAAGTGCCAATCCTAGCACAATTCTAATCGGTCTACATGTTGATCTGATTTTATTAAAATCCATAATATTTCCTTTAAATTAAGTATCATAAGTATAGCATTTCTTTACTTAATCAACTACCTTATACGCTTCGTAAAAAGTATGAAGTATTGGCTATCTTAAAGCTGTGGTCCTGCAGATGCTAAATTAAACTCTGCACTGTTACTATCATAGCGATGAAAATTTTCTTGAAACATTTTTGCAAGTTTTACAAGCATTGCATCATATTCCTCTTTATTACTCCATGTGTTTCTCGGATTAAGCACAGCCGTCTCAACACCTTCGAGTGTTTTTGGAATAGCAAGATTAAATCTATCCAAAGTTTCAAACTCTGCTTTTAAAATAGTGCCACTCAAGATACCATCGATGCACGCTCTCGTGTTTTTGATGCTCATGCGTTTACCTGTACCATAGGGTCCACCCGTCCAACCTGTATTAATCAAATACACATTGACACGATGCTCATCTATCTTTTCGCCGAGTAGCTTCGCATAAACTGTTGGATGCAAAGGCAAAAATGCTTCACCAAAACAAGCAGAAAAAGTTGCAACAGGCTCTGTGATACCTCTTTCTGTACCAGCAACTTTTGCTGTATAACCACTCAAGAAATAGTACATCGCCTGTTCTTTGGTTAGCTTCGAGATTGGAGGCAAGACTCCAAAAGCATCTGCTGAAAGAAAGATGATATTGTTGGGGTGTCCCGCTTGTAAATCTTTTTGGTGATTTTCGATATGCTCAATAGGATAAGAGACGCGTGTATTTTCAGTTTTAGAATCATCCGTGTAATCTACCAAACCGCTTTCATCCGCAACCACATTTTCAAGTAGCGCATCTTTGATAATAGCACCATAAATCTCAGGTTCAGACTTCTCATCAAGGTTTATCACCTTAGCGTAGCAACCGCCTTCAAAATTAAACACACCATGATTATCCCAACCATGCTCATCATCACCAATAAGGGCGCGTTTAGGGTCGGTTGAGAGTGTTGTTTTTCCTGTACCAGAGAGACCAAAAAAGAGACAGACATCTTCATCTTTACCTACATTGGCAGAACAATGCATCGGAAGTTTTCCCTCAAGTGGTAACCAGTAATTCATCATCGAAAAGATGCCTTTTTTCATCTCACCGCCATACCAAGTACCGCCTATGATAGAAATATTGTCTTCTATATTAAATACGACAAAGACATCGGAATTCAAACCATGCTCTTTGTATTTTTCATCAACGGTTTTACAGGCATTATAGACGATAAAATCAGGGACAAATCTTTCGAGTTCAGATTCGGTAGGGCGAATAAACATATTTTTTACAAAATGAGCCTGCCATGCCACTTCTGTAATAAATCGAATAGATCGTTTACTCGCAGCACTTGCACCTGCATACACATCAGTGACATAAATATTTTTACCTGAGAGCTGTGTCAAAGCAGTGTCAAGCAGTTCTTCGTAAATTTTTTTATCAATTTTTTTATTGATACTGCCCCAAGAGATATGTTCATTGGAAGGTGCCTGATCAACAAAATATTTATCTTTAGGGCTTCTACCTGTAAAAATACCCGTATCACACATCGCTGTACCTGAAGTGGATATTTTACACTCTTGATTGTTTACTTCGTGCTCGTGTAGCTCATCATAGCTCAAATTATAATACACCTCGCCGATGTTTTTCAATCCAAGTTCATCAAGCCCTCGTGGCATTTTTGTACTCATTTAGTATCCTCTTCTATGCAAAATGTTTAAAAAGTATTAAAGTATAAGTTAAAAAATAGAAAGTTATTTTTAAACTTATACTCCCCCTATTGGGAAGTATAAAATATGACTCGTGAAGATTATGCCAAAGTTGCTAAGAGTTGTGCATCTGAAACGGCATCATTAACATTAACATCAATAGATACGATCTTGCCTGCTTTTGGTGCTACAATGTCAATCTCCATTTTCATGGCTTCCAAAATCATAATCACATCACCTTCAGCTACAGTATCTCCCACATTTTTTGTAATTTTCCAGACATTTCCAGGCGTTTGTGAATGAACAGGCGTACCACCTGCCGAACTCACACTTGCTTTAGGTGCTGTGGTTTGAACGACTGTATTGGCTTTCATTGCAGTAGGTGTTATCTGAATATCACCCTCACCCTCTGCTACTTGTACGCTATATTGTTTACCATCTACTACTACTGTATAATTTCCTGCCATTTCTGCTTCTTCCTTATTATTGTTTTTACCTTTTCTTATCATAAGAGGCGCTTCGCCTTTTAAGAACGCGATACCTTTTAAATCACAAGCCCCTGCAATAAAGATATTTTCTTCACTTACCTCAAGTCCTTCATCCTCAAGCACTTTTGTCCAGTACGCGATTGATTTTTTCTCATCTCTGTCTGAAATATCGAGTGGATTTTCTGTCGTTGGTTGAAGTTTTAATTTTTCTGATGCCAAAGCAATAATTTCCTTATCTGCTTCAACAGGTGTTTTACCAAAATACCCCAATACCATTCGCCCATAGCCTGGGGCTATCTGTTTCCATGGGCCAAACATCACATTGGCATAGGCTTGTTGCCAATAAAACTGGCTCACAGGTGTAACTGAAGTGCCGTAACCACCTCGCTCTACTACTTCTTTCATCGCAGCGATTACTTGATCAAATTTCTCAAGGTCACCCGCATCTCTCATCATCTGCGTGTTGGCGGTCAGTGCACCACCTGGCATAGGTGAGAATGGGATAAGTGGAGATACTTGTGTGGCTTCAGGTGGTATCATATACTCAGAAAGACACTCTTTGAGTCTCTCTTCGTATTTGAGGATTTTATCAAGCTGTAAGTCACCTAGATTGTAGTTTGAGCCTTTGGTAGCATGTAACATGGTCAAAATATCAGGTTGTGAAGTACCGCCACTCACTGGAGAGGCTGCCATATCAATACCGTTGGCACCTGCTTCAAGTGCGGCAAGGTAAGAAGCAACAGAAACACCGGCTGTCTCATGCGTATGGAGTCTAAGATGCACAGACTCACCCAAAAGTTTTCGTGCCATATCAATCGTGTCATACACTTTGTGCGGATTGGCTGTTCCTGAGGCATCTTTAAAACAAACACTGTCAAAGGCTATGCCAGAGTCTAAAATGTTTCTCAAAGTTTTCTCATAAAAAGCCACATCATGTGCACCTGTGCATCCTGGAGGTAAATCCATCATCGTGACAACGACTTCATGATTCATACCGTGCTTTTTAATCATCTCGGAAGAGAAAGCAAGATTATTGACATCATTGAGCGCATCAAAGTTGCGCACCGTAGTTGTCCCATGTTTTTTAAACATTTTTGCAAACAAATCAATCATCTCACGGCTTCCCGTGTCAAGCATTACAGTATTGATACCACGAGAAAGGACTTGAAGATTGACATCTGGACCTACAATTTCTCTAAAACCATCCATCATCGCAAACGCATCTTCTTGTAGATAGAAATAGAGCGATTGAAATCTTGCCCCACCACCAAATTCAAAGTGAGTAATACCAGCATTTTTAGCTGCTTCTACTGCAGGAAAAAAGTCATCCATAAGCACACGACCGCCAAAGACAGACTGAAAGCCATCCCTAAAAGTAGTATCCATCACATCAATATATTTTTTAGCCATTCTTTTAGTACCTTAGTTTATGATTGTTTACGAAATTCAGCGATTGCTGCAACGATTGCTGCAACATGATGCGCATCTTGTGTAGCATCGTCCTCTACCAAGAGTAGATTGTCACGCATGATACTGTCGTTGCATGGTGTAGTAACATTTTCAGATACCTTTTCAAGGGAAGTTGTATTGCGCTTTGTGAAATACTTTATCAGAAACTGAGCAATCAAGACCATGACCATTCCCAATACCACAAATTTTAGATTTTCACCTGTTAATCCGATATCCATTTTACCTAACCTTTTCGTATTTAATACACTTAATTTTAAAATAATTTTGCTTGCTATTAGATAAAAAATCTTGCATTATCTTCTTTTTCGTCTGCGACTGCTACTTCGTGTTTCTTTTTGTTCAGTGACATACTCTTCAAGCATATCATCAACCGTATCTTGATCAAATCCTATTTGCGTTCCAAAATGCTGTTGTTTTTGTTCTAGTATTCCTGAGATAAGTTTTTCCAAAAGTAGTGTGCTGTCCATCTCACCCATATAGGCAAGAAGTGTTGCTGCGTCACTATGAACGCGCATATCTCTTATCTGTTCAGCCAAATACTCAAGTCCCGCTTCATCAATCCCACCATGCCCCTGTATGGTAGCAAGTCGCATCTCCGCACCCACTTCTTTTTGGATACGCTGTAGCTCTTTAAACTCTTCACTTGTCACCAAGGTAATGGCTTGTCCACTTTTTCCCGCACGACCCGTACGACCGATACGGTGAACATACGACTGCGGATCAAAAGGGATATGATAATTAAACACATGGCTTACATCTTTAACATCAAGACCACGCGCGGCGACATCGGTTGCCACCATAATTTTTGTCTCACCTCTTCTGTAGGCTTTGATAACTGCTTCTCTCTCTATCTGCTCTAAATCACCATGCAAAGCACTCGCACTAAACCCTAACGCGTTTAAGTGTTCGGCAAGCCTATCTACTTCTCGTTTCATACGGCAAAAGATGATGCACTTGTTTGTCTCTTCTGTCTCAAGGAGTCTCACAATGGCATCATCGCGTTGATGTTCATGTATCATGTAGTAGCGCTGATCAATCACATTGTTAGTTGTTTCATCTTCACCCACAGCCGAGATAAACTCAGGCATATAGAGAATGTGACTTGCCAAATCTTTGATAGGCTCTGGCATCGTTGCAGAAAAAAGCAGCGTTTGTCTGTTTTGCGGGATATATTCAAAAATCTCTTTGATTTCATCCAAAAAGCCCATATCCAGCATCTCATCTGCTTCATCAAGCACGACGATTTCAGGGTTGAAACTGTCTATCTTGCCTTTTTTATAGAGATCTTTAAGTCTTCCCGGTGTTGCCACGACGATTTGCACGCCTTTATGAATGAGTGCAATTTGTCGTCCATACCCCACTCCGCCATAAACTGTGAGGGTTCTGATACCAGCAAAACGCCCTAAGTGATAGAGTTCGTCCGCCACTTGGGTTGCAAGCTCTCTAGTCGGCGTGATGACCAATGCGCGTTCTATCTCACCTTTGGCGATTCTGTCAAGTATGGGTAAGCCAAAAGCTGCTGTTTTTCCTGTCCCTGTATGTGCCTGCCCTACCATGTCTGATCCGCCCATGACGATAGGAATCGCCAGTGACTGAATAGGGCTTGGCTCTTTGAAGCCTGCTATTTTCACGCCTTTTTCAATATCGGCATGGAAATTAAATTCACTAAAATTCATTATGACCCTTTAAATTACGAGATTTTCTCTCATCTTGTCCAAAAAAATATCTTGAACTTAATAGAATTTCTCTTAGGAAATTCTATTAAGTTCAACTAGTTACCAGCAACCAAAAACCAAAAAAGCACACCAACCACAATGCGGTAAACCCCAAAGAGCACAAAAGTGTGAGTAGTGAGGTAGTTCATCATCCATTTTACTGTGACAAAAGCAACAATAAATGCCGTCACAAACCCTGCTGCAACCAAACTATAGTCATCAATGACCATCGTAGTCCTGTTTTTATAAAGGTCGTAAAATGTGGCTGCAAACATCGTTGGAACGGCAAGTAAAAATGAAAATTCTGCTGCACTTTTGCGTGAGAGTCCTACAAAGATACCGCCCAACATCGTCATCCCCGACCTACTCGTTCCTGGAACCATGGAAAAGCTTTGAGCTAAACCTATAAGGAGTGCCTCTTTGATAGTGAGATTTTCAACGGTTTTGTCATGGATGTCATCATGGTCTTTACGAAAATACTCTACGATTAAAAAAACGACACCGCCCACGACCAGCATAATTGAAACTGTTTCTATGCCAAAGAGTGTCTTAATCGTTTTGTAAAACAAAAATCCAAAAAGTGCCGTAGGAATAAAAGCGATGATAATTTTGCTCCAGAGCAAAGTATTGGCTAACAGCTTATGTGCAAAAAGAAAAAGTACAGCCAAGATACTGCCAAGCTGTATAGAGACTTCAAAAGCCTTGTGCGCGTCTGTCTGCTCAAGTCCCAAAAGTTCAGATGCAAGAATCAAATGTCCCGTACTTGAGATGGGCAAAAATTCTGTCAAGCCCTCAAGTGTTCCAAGTATCAATGCATCTATCAGTGTCATATATCCCCTTCTTAATGTTTCAGACCATGCTTGAAAAATAACTCTGATCTTTTTCTAAAAGTTCTTTAGGTGAGCCGCTGTCCACCACTACGCCATCTTCGAGCACATAGATATACTCCGCACTTTTAATGGTGCTGAGTCTGTGCGCTATGGTGATAACCGTTTTATTTGCCAAAAAGTCTTGCAATGCACCAAAGAGTCTCACCTCAGTATGCACATCCAAAGCAGAAGTTGACTCGTCAAAAATCACCACCTTAGGATCAGATAAAATCATCCGCGCGATGGCTACTCTTTGACGCTGTCCGCCACTAAATTTAATACCGTCTCTTCCCACAAGTGTCTCAAGTCCCAAATCCAATCGCTCTATGACATCATCTAGCTGAGCAATGTGTAAAGCATTTTTGATTGCTTCATCGCTATGGGGCTTTCCTAGAGTTAGATTGAAACGCATTGTATCATTAAAGAGTTTAGGATGCTGTAAGATAAGATAGATATTTTCACGAATCGTTGAAAGTTTGAGTGCTTTGTTGGACACGCCTGCATAGAAAATCTCACCTTCATTTAAAGGATAGAACCCAACTAAAATATTGGAAAGGGTTGTTTTTCCAGAACCACTCGCCCCGACAATGGCAACTTTAGAACCCTCTTTGATGCTCATGTTCACAGAACTTAAAATATTTTTATTTTTATGGTAAGAAAACGAAAGATTTTTAACCTCAATACCAATCGCATCTTTACCTATAAAAGGGTTAAAATGCTCGCTAATCTCAGGTTCTTGCTCCATCTCAAACACCGTCTCTATGCGCTGACACGCTGCTTTTGCACTTGAGAGTACATACTGAAAATTGATAATATCATGGGTGGGACCAACCATCACCCAAAGATAGGTAAAGATAGCCAACATCAATCCCACAGAGAGGTCACTATACAACACGGCAAATATACCTAAAGCACGAAAGACCTCATACCCCGTAAGGAAAATCAATGAAGAGTATTTTTGTGCAGCATTCGATTTGTATTCATAGGTTATGGCATGCTCTTTGAGGGTCTCTGCCTTAGCTCTACTCTCTTCGAAAAAATACTCTTCTTTATTGGCTGCGCGTATCTGATGAAAGAGTTCGAGTGTTTCAGAAAGTGCAGACTGAAAGAGCTCAACGGCTTTGTTTTCTTCTTTTTTGAGCGCCCCAATGCTTTTTGACATCTTCACGGTAAAAAGTATTACGATAGGATTGGTTATCAAGATAAAAAGTGCCAACTGCCAATGAATGCCAAACAGTACAATCGCCGAAAACAGCATCAAAAGCACCGAAACAACCAGCTTTGAGATAGCAGAACTCACAAAACCATCGATGGTTTCGATGTCTGTCACCAACTTTGAGGTCACTGCCCCCACACGCATCATCTCAAACTCTTTGAGTGAGATTTTTTTCAAATGCGCCAACAATGATGCTCTTAAATCATAGGTGATACTTTTGGAGATAGCGACAAATATCTTCACTTGCTGGATTTCAAGTAGTGCTGCAATGAGTCGCAATACCACAATCACGCTCATCACCACAACAACATACACACCTTTGTTTTCGATGTCCAGATATGTGTTGGCAAAGGCCATAAATCCATGCTCTTTTCCTAACAACAATTCGTCAATAAGCACAGGGATAACAAGCGGTATAAAGGCTAAAATTAGTGTAGAGAGAATGGCTATGATATTGCCCGTTACTACCTCTTTTTTGTGGCTCAGGAGTTGAGAAAATAAAGTTTTAATGGTGCATTTTTGCGTGCTCAAGATAATCCTTGCTCTTTTTTGCTGAGATTATAACATAGCGATATAAGATTTATGGGACGGTGTTCTATGGCATGCTACATGATACGCTTAAAACTTTGCTATACTTTCATCCAAAAAAAGGCTTAAGCGTGGCACTTCAAGACACCATCACCCGAGAAAACATCGAACAACTTGTTACTTTGTTTTATCATCAAGCGATGAGAGATCCGATGATTGGAGAGTTTTTTATCCTTGAACTCGGGGAAGATTTAGAAGCAGAAGAGTGGCGTGAACACATAGACCTTTTGGTGAACTTTTGGTCTACACTGTTTTTAGATGAGAAGCTGTATTTTAGTGACCCTTATGGACCTCATTTTACGATTGTAGGGCTTGAAGACGCGCATTTTACGCGTTGGGTGGAGCTTTTTACAGACACCAGTCATCAAGTCTATACGCCCAAAATCGCCACACAGTTCGCACAAAAAGGCTTAGCATACGCGAAAGATTTTATGCAAAGACTGAGCCAAGGCAAAGATACTAACAATCTTAAAAGCAAAACAAGCTGGGAATAACCCCCGCCATCATACTATTTTTAATATCTCCCGCAAATCTCTCGCATCCACACAATGCGTCGCAGCCTCTTTTAAGATAGGTTTGGCACAAAATGCCACGCGTGTGTCAGCATGGGCAAACATACTCAAGTCATTGGCACCGTCTCCCACCACTAAAGTATTTTCGCGTCCAATAGCGAGCAGACTTTGTATGCGCACAATCATATCACCTTTGGCAGCTGAGTACATCATCTCACCGCCTACTTGCCCTGTGAGCACGCCATTTTCAGCATGCAAAAAGTTTGCAAAATCCGCATCGATGGCGAGTTTTTCGCAAGCTGGTTTGGTTGCATTTCTAAAACCGCCTGAGAAACAGACGACAGTGTAACCTCTCTCTTTCAGTCCTGCTACCACTTCAGCAGCCCCTGTTATCATGGGAAGCGCAGCACAAATGTCGTTGACTTTTTGCTCTTCTAGTCCCTCAAGCAATGCCACTCTAGCTCTGAGTGCTTTGTAAAAATCCAACTCTCCTGCCATCGCTAGTTCTGTGATGGCAGCTACTTGCGTCTCTAGTCCCAAAGGACGCGCCAAAAAGTCTATCGTCTCACCATCCATAAGTGTCGAATCAAAATCAAAAACTGCCAGTTTAGCCATCTGTTGTACCTCTGTGTATTATTTAGGTAGAATTATAGCAACAATAACTCTATCTAAAGAAGTACCATGTTTGAAAAATTTTGTGATGTCTTGTGTCTGGAAAAAAACTTTATCACCGTTGAGATAAACCCACCACATGGGGCATCCATCGACGGCATCATCGCTGAAATCAAAAAATATAACTTACACGAAAAAGTTACGGGTTTTTCGTGTACCGACAACCCTCTGGCAAAGCTCAAGATGTCAGGTGTTCTCTCGGCCATCAAAGTACAGCAAGTCTTCCAAAAACCTGTCATCGCTACGATGAGCATGAGGGACAAAAACAAACTCTCCTTACAGTCTACCCTTCTGGGTGCCAATGATTTTGACCTACGCTGCATCCTTGCGCTCACGGGTGACCCTGCAAAGTTTTCTGACCAACCCGATGTTAAAGGGGTACTGGAGCGCGACTCTACACTGCTTTTGAGCATCATCCACCATCTCAACAAAGGTGTGGACTACAGCAACAAAGCGCTTAACCCTGCCCCAAAACCCATCTACCCTTTTGCTGTGAGCAATGCCACTGCCAAAGACATGAACAGCCTCAAAAAACGCATGGTAAAAAAACTCAACTACGGTGCGCGCGCCATCATCACCCAGCCTGTGTACGATGTAGACAACGCCAAAGAACTTCTAGCCCTCTTTGAAGAAGCCAAAGAAGAGAGCATCAGAGACACAGCCAAAGAAGCACAGTTAGTCTTAGGACAATTCCCCATAGTCCGCGCCAAAACCGCCAACTTCATCAACGACAAAGTCCCCGGTATCTCTGTACCCAAAAGCATCATCGATGAGATGAACTTAGCCAGCATGGATGGTGAAGA
>DYTF01000040.1:0-7125 GCA_020726105.1 Sulfurovum sp.
ACATTTCAGCGCATGAATATACTCGAAAACATAGAAAAGCATGGACATATGTCCATTGATGCCATCTATGATGAGGTCATCAAGGCGCACCCTTCACTTTCACTCGCAACGGTCTATAAAAATATCATCTTGATGGTCGAAAAGGGTGTCTTAGTTGAAGTGCCCATAACAGGACAAAAGTCCAAGTATGAACTGACTAAAAATGACCATATTCATCTCATCTGTACCGAGTGTGGCGCAGTGGAAGACAGACCGCACAATGTGAGTGCTGGCAGCATCTTTCACACCATGGCGCAAGATGAAAAGTTTAAACTCAGTAAACAGCAGATAAACCTCTATGGTGTCTGCAGTGACTGTGCTCAAGTGCTTGCATCCTGAACCTAAAGTGTTTTTACTTAAAGAGCGCAGAACCCACACGCACGAGGTTCGAGCCGCACTTGATGGCGAGCTGATAGTCTGAACTCATCCCCATCGAACAAATAGTTGCCCCTTCTTTTTGCAGGCTTTCATAGATGTGCTGTGTACACTCAAAACTCTGCTGTATCGTTTTTCTCTCCTCTGTGTGTGCCCCTATACTCATCACCCCTTTGAGGTGTATCTGAGGGCAGCTCTCTTTAATGGCTTGATAGATGTCAAATGCTTCTTCGGGAGTTACACCCGATTTGCTCTCTTCCCCAGCCGCGTTGATTTGTAAAAGGCAGGAGAGTGTGGTCTCTTTTGCCGCAAGTTTTTTGTTTAGCTCCATTGCCAGTTCGAGCCCATCAAGCGATTGCATCAGACTGGGACGCAAATCGATGAGCGTGTTAATCTTGTTTTTTTGCAGTGTTCCTATCATGTGCCATTCAAGAGGCAATGCATCGAGTAGCTCCATACGCTCTTTAAGCTGCTGTACCTGATTTTCTCCAAAAGCTCTTTGTCCGAGTTCATAGAGCGTGGAGATGTTCTCTGGCTCGGTGTATTTGGCAACAGTCACCAGTTTGACGATGTGGTGTTCACTGACGGTGATGCGTGCCTGCTCGATGTTCCAAATGACTTCATCTAAGTTGGTTCTGAGGCGTTCTTTGTTAAGTAAGGACATTAATTTCCTCCTATGAGTCTGTTAATATCATTGTAGAGTCCGAGTACCATGAGTGATGCTAGCAGTGCCCAGCCAACCATGGTGATGTAGGTCATCGCTTTTTCGCTGGCGGTTCTTCCTGTGAGTATCTCGTACAGGTTAAACATGATGTGTCCCCCATCAAGCGCAGGGATGGGCATGAGGTTGAGTACACCAAGATTAACCGAGATGAGCGCCGTAAAAAAGAATAGTGCCAAGATGCCTGAAGCACTTGCCTGTGCGGTGACATCCACGATGGTGATGATGCCTCCGAGTTTGTCTGTTCCTACCACACCTGTGATGAGTTTTTCGAGACTTTGCAAGATGAGCAAAGAGGCTTTTTTCGTCTCATCCCACGCATACACCACCCCGTCTATAAAGCCAAACACAACCGTAGTTTGTTTACCTGAGGGGCTGATACCGATGATGCGTCTGGTGATGGGCTCTCCAAAGATGTTTTTATCTTCTATGACTTTGGGTGTGAGCGTGAGCGTGAGTAGCTGCCCTTGGCGCGCTACTACCATCGTCACATCACCAGAGCTGGCATTGATGCTCTCACCGACTTCTTCCCAGTAGCTTATGGCTTTGCCTTGGATGAAGAGAATTTTGTCGTCTTTTAGTAGCCCTGCCTGAAATGCGGGCGACTCTTTGTTGGCTTCCCCTACAACAGGCAATAGTTTGGGCACTCCAAGGTTGGCGATGGCAAAGTAGAGTAAAAAAGCGAGTAAAAAGTTCGCAAAGGGTCCTGCGAGCAAGATGATGATGCGCTGCCATGGTTTTTTGCTGTTGTAAGAGTCGCTGTCATAAGAGACTTTGGTAGGATCCGTGTCATCCTGTCCTTTCATTTTGACATAGCCACCAAGTGGGATGAGTGAAAGACTCCACTGTGTTTTGCCGATGGTTTTAGAGTAGAGTTTTTTACCAAAGCCGATGCTAAACACATCCACCTGCACCCCAAAAAATCGCGCCGCCGTAAAATGCCCCAATTCATGAAAAAAAATCAATACCGATAAAACCAAAAGTGCAACCAAAATGCCCATAAAAATCCTTGTTTGTTTAAAAGAGATATTATACCAAAGCCTTATAAATATTAAATCTTGATAGTGTTTTTAGTTGGCATTATGGATTTATTATGTGTTTTAAAGCTATAATAAACCTAAAAAAGAAGTAGCATGAAAAACAAACTTTATTTTAACTCGACTCATCCCACAGAAGAAAAAAAAGCATTTGAAGCAATCGAGAAAGAGCAACATCATGTTGGGTATTATAATTTACCCAATCAAGATACTCATGTTATTGTTTCTTATTGTGCTACGCTTTCAAAAGAGATTACAACCATCGCGGTCATTGGCATAGGCGGCAGTTCTTTGGGTGCAAAAGCAGTGTATGAGTTCATGAAGCCTGTTAAAGAATTAAGTAGAAAACTTTATTTTTTTGAAAGTACTGATCCGATTAATATCACTAACTTGCTTTCTCAATTTGATATGGCTACAACACACTTTTTGGTCATTTCAAAGTCAGGCAGTACTGTAGAGACAGTCTCTGTGTATAAGTATATTTTTACCTTACAGAATAATCCCTCTGCCTACACTTTTATCACTGATCCCAATTCGCCTCTTGAGAAGTATGCCAAATCAATCAATGCTTCGGTTTTACATCTACCTGATAATGTAGGAGGTAGATTTTCTGTACTCTCAAGTGTAGGGCTTGTGCCTTTGGCTTTGTGTGGCATTGATATTGAAGCCTTGCTTTTGGGTGCAAGAAAGATAAAAAACAGTTTTTTCAATGATGGGTATCTTAAAGAAACACTGCTTAAAAAAGCCGTTTATTATGCCAAAAACCATGCACAGTACAACATTAACTGCATCTTTGCTTACTCAGAGACACTCAAGTATTTTTGTGAGTGGTATGTGCAACTTTGGGGTGAGAGTTTGGGTAAATACCAGCGTCACAGTGCTTTTCATGTGGGTCTTACGCCCATAGGGCTTATCGGACCAAAAGATCAGCACTCTTTTTTACAGTTGATTATGCAAGGCACGAGAGATAAATCGCTTACCTTTATTAAGATTGAAGATTTTGAAGATCATATTGTGATTCCTGACATCACCTTGCCTCACCTCGAAGCACTTGACACACTCAATAATTTACCCTTTTCTGAGCTTATCAATATGCAGTGTGATTCAGCACTTGAAGCCTTGCTTGAAGAAGGGGGTATACCTTTGGATATGATTACAATCAACACTGTAACTGAGGAAAATATGGGAGCTTTGATTTTTTATTATGAATTGCTTACATCTTTGGTAGGAGAGTTGATTGATGTCAATACTTATGATCAGCCTGGAGTTGAAGCAGGTAAGATTATCTTAAAGAAAAAACTCCAGCAGGGCTAAAGATGCCCCGCACTTTTAGAGAATAGTGCATCATCCTCTTTTAAAACTCTTCCAAATCAACACAAGTACTACCCCCTCAATGCTAAGCAGTAAAAAATGCAAGAGATAGACTTGCTCTTGGCTGTTCTGTACACCATAGTTCTTGAGTACCCTATAAAAAAGATAGGATAAGCCCATACCTACAAGATACCCCAGTTGTTTAGCGGTATCAAGCTTTGTAAGGAGGGTATCGGTTTGTAAAAGTAAAGTCTCAGCTCGCACAAGGTAACTTCCAAACACAAAAGTAAGCTGATAGCCAATATAAATCAATAGCGCCGTTTGGTAGCTGTAAGATGCATAGAGGAAATACAGTATCACGCCCAACATAAGTATTTCAGCAAAAAAAGAGAAAATAAAGAACCATCTAGCATTAAGTATATGGGAATAAAACTGCGCAACAATAAGCATCCCTGTGGCAAGTGCTATGCCTCCCAAAGAATAAACAGAAGGCTCAAGCGGCGCATAAAGCGTAAAAACCGCTCCCACACTCACCCCTAAAAAGAGGGAGTTGAAAAATTTGTACCGTATGAACCATGAAGGGATGATGTTTAGCATGGTGCATTATAGCTTAAAAACGGTATTTTATTTTAGCATAGAGACTGCGACCCTCTGTGGCATAAAGGTAAGCAGACTGATACTCTTTGTCAAAAATGTTTTTAGCATTGAGGATAAGATCGAGGTCTTTGTAAAGTTCGGTACTAAAGTTGAGATTCCACAAGGTATAGTTTCCTGTAGCCACTTCAGATGCCACGGGGAAACCACCATCCGTATCGAGTCTGTCACCAATGTACTGCGCATCAACGCCAAAGAGCATACCACTTTGAGTTGTGTGGGAGAGTGAAGCGCCCAGTGTGTCTTTTGCGCGTCTAAGAAGGTCTGTGCCATCTTCTTTTTTATAGTCAAAGAGATGTGTATAGTTTGCAGCCGCAATCAGACTTAAGGTCGGGAAAGTGTAGCTACTTTGGGCTTCAAGTCCTGAAAATGTGGATCTGCCTGCGATGTTGGTATAACCGCCGATAAAAGTCAATGGGTCTGAAATGTAGTCAATAGAATCCTCAACCGTGTTGTGAAAGTAAGTTAAAGAAAGTAGTTCTGTGTATGCCATCGTGATGTCATACCCCTTTGTATAACTAGGCTTTAAAAGTGCGCCAAGCGAGGTGTTTGCTAGCTGGAACGCACTGGGTGCATCATAGGAGGTGTAGTAGTTAGCAGAAGAGGTAAAGCCTTCAAGGAAGGGGTGTTGATGTTTGAGTCCTACCTTATAACTCACTTTATCATCAAATGAACTGTAGCTGTCATTGCGAAGATTGGTTTCTAGCAAGGTAGTATCCGTGATGTCGTAAAGATTGGAAAGGTAGATGGCCTTGTCTGTGTAGTCAGATTGGCTTTGTGGAAAAGTATTGTATTGATTGAAACCGTCTATTTCTTTGTATTCTAGTCCTAAGATGGCTTTACCACTTGTGTAGGCATAAGCATTGATGAAAGCGTATTCGTTGAGTGTTGCTTTGTAAACATTGTGTGCGTCTCCAAAAAAACCAGTAGTGAAGTAATCTCTGTTGTACTCACCTTTACTTGCATGGAGTGTAGCAGAGTAGTTTTCAAGACTAAAACGATACTCTAAGGCAACATTGTCCTGTTCTGAAGCAGCGTGGCTGTAACGGTCATTTGCTCCATCCAAAGAAAAAGCATCATCAAATTGTGTTTTGGTGTCTAAAGTGTTGTAACTTAGATTGATTTGATTGTTTTGGTTGATGGCGTAGCCAAGTTTGAAGTTGAGGTTTTTGTTTGTGTAGCCATCTGCCTCAGCTTCACGAGGCGCTAAAGCAGAAAAGCTTTTGCTATCAAGGTAAGAAGCTAAGACCTGCGCGGTGAGTTTTTCACCTTTATAAGCAAGTCGCGCCTCTTCACCGAGCGTTCCATAAGAGCCGTAAGTGAGTCCTGCATAGCCATGTACGCCCGCTTCAGCGTTTTCTTTGGTGATGATGTTGATGACACCCGCTGAGGCATTGGGTCCCCAGATGCTTCCTGATGCACCTTTTATGATTTCGATTTGGGCGATATTGGATGTAATGAGTGCGTCAAGTAAGGCTGTGCCGTTTGTGGTGCTTGGGTCATTGAGTCTTGCGCCATCGAGCAGTACGAGTACTTTACCCGAGTCTGCGCCACGCACAAAAAATGAGCTTTGCTGACCGATTCCGCCCGATTGGGATACGGTGATGCCAGATACACTTCTGATGGCCTCGGCAACATTAAGGTAGCCACGCTGTTCAAGCTCTTCTGCGGTAATCACGGTGATGTTTGCCGTTGTTTTTTCGATGGAAGTAGGGACTTTGTTGGTTGAAGTGACGGTGATGTCCTCAAGCACAACAGGGTTGGCACACAGTGGCGCGGTAATGAGTGTGGTCAGCACGAGGCTGAGTGATATTTTTGTCATAGGGTATTTCCTTGTTTATTTTTGTTTATGTGTTAGTAAAGAAGAGATAAACAAGGAGGAGAGGTTTTGTACTCATGGTAGATAAAGGCTTTTTTATGGTACTGAAAATTGCTGTCAATCCAACACAGTTTAGCAAGCGTAGAGTACATCGCGATGACAGCTAATTTAAAATAGTTTTTCTTATGACCTTTGAGATGTTTCATGACGCGGATTGTACACTAATCTCTCTAAAATAGGGGTATTTCCTGAAGGTTAAACAAAATCAAGTATAATCTTTTTCATTATTTACAGGAGAATTTTAAGATGGCAATCGAAACAATAGCATCCATAGAAGCATTTAAAACCTTTGTAGCAGAGGTGACCTCACAAGAGGGATACAGACAACCGATGGCGTTTGGTATCGCTAGAGTAGACAGAGGACAAAAAAACGCTGAGAAGATACTTCAGGCAAACTTCGGACTCATTAACTGGAAAGAGAATTTCGGGTCTGCTGCTGTGTTCATCAAGGCACTTCAAGAGTCTAAATGTGAAGTCGATTTTTCAGGAACTGAGTTTGTAGCCACATTGAGTGATGCCTTTGTGCACAACGCCATGGCAGCCTTTGCGCCTTACTTAGGGGAAGCAACAGGGGAAGCACATAAAAATGTGCAAGTCATCAAAGCGTTAGCCTATATGCAAGATATTGGTAAAAACTTCCGTATCGTCTTTTTGTTTGAAGATGCTGCTTCTCAGAGTGTAGAAGCAGTCTATCTCAAACTTTACGCACTCTCACAAAGCAAAGCAGCCCTTAGAACGGTCAATCTTAATGGTGCATTTGGCATCTTGTCCAATGTTGCATGGGTCGGTAATACGCCTTACGAGCTTGAGTACCTCAGAGACCATGAGATAGAGATGAAACTAAACGGCACTTTCCCGACCATTGACGCAGTCGATAAGTTCCCACGCTACTTACAGCACATCATTCCTGCTGATAATACGCGTATACTAGAAGCCTCCAAAGTACGCATGGGTGCACAGTTGGCTGCTGGTACAACCGTCATGCCAGGGGCATCTTACATCAACTTTAACGCGGGAACTCTAGGACCCGTGATGGTAGAAGGGCGTATCTCAAGCTCTGCCATCGTGGGCGCTGGCTCAGATGTGGGCGGGGGTGCGAGTATCTTAGG
>DYTF01000040.1:7225-12576 GCA_020726105.1 Sulfurovum sp.
GAGTATCTTAAAGGTGCTAAGTCTTATGAAGTATTGCAGATACCTGTGACTAAAACGATTCCAAAGTCTCAAAAAGAGGCGTATGTGAAGGAGCTGTAAGTGTCCATCAAAGCACAATTTGAAAAACTTTTCAATAATGAAATGACGACCCAAGAAGCACGCACTTTTTTAATGGACTTGGCACAAAAAGGTGAAACCCATGGAGAGATTGCCATCGCAGCTTCCATCATGCGTGAACACTCCATCAAACTGCCTATCTCCAAGGCACTTGAAGAACGCGCCATTGATGTGGTCGGTACAGGTGGTGATAAAAGTGGGAGTTTTAACATCTCCACAACAGTCTCATTGCTTTTAGCTTCGATGGGCTGTGTTGTCGCTAAGCATGGTAGCCGTAGTATCACCAGTAATTCTGGTTCGGCAGATGTGTTAGAGCAGCTGGGTGTCAATCTGAACCTAAGTCCAGAGCAGCAAGTAGCCATGCTCGAAGAGACAGGATTTTGTTTTATCTTTGCGATGAACCATCATCCTGTGATGAAACATTTGATGCCCATACGAAAATCAATCGAATACAGAACGATTTTTAATATCTTAGGCCCCCTCACTAATCCTGCAGGTGCAAAAAAATATCTCTTGGGTGTGTTTTCTCCTGACTACATCGACCGTATGGCAAAAGCATTGTTGGAGTTGGATGCCACTCGTGCCTTTGTGGTGAGTTCGGATGATGGCATGGATGAGATATCGTTGGCGACAACAACGCAGTTTGCTTACTTAGAAGGCGGTATTATCTCTCGTGGTGTCATTGACCCCGAAGTACATGGTTTTAGGCTTGCTCCAAAGGAAGCCATACTAGGCGGTGACGCTGTGTATAATGCACAAATCACAAAAGATATTTTTTCGGGCAAAGAGCAGGGTGCTAAAAGAGACATTGTCGTGCTCAATGCAGGGTATGCACTGTTTGTGGATGGTAAAGCACGAGACATGCAAGAAGCTTTTGCGATGGTGCGTGAAGCACTGGATAGTCAAAAAGCCCAGAAACACTTAGATACAATCATACGTGTATCCAACCAATATTAACACTAAAGGCAATCAGTAATGAGCAAAGAAATATGCGCAGCACTGGAAGATATCGCTGAGGTTGTAGCGTATCTTGAAGCGGTTTTGCCTGCATCTTGCATTGTCTTTCTAAGAGGAGACCTTGCAGCAGGAAAAACCACACTCACTCAGGCTATCGCCAAAGCAAAAGGCATCGCCTCTGAAGTGACCTCACCGACATTTACCTTGCAGCAGTGTTATGGCACGCATGAGGGAAAGATGCTTTATCATTATGATTTGTACCGTTTGGAGCATGAAGCATTTATGCAGTTAGGACTTTTTGAAGAGTTTGAAAAAGAGGGGTGGCACATGGTAGAGTGGGGCTCAGACGCACTTAAAGCGTTTTTGGAGGGCGTAGGCTATAAAGTTGTGACTGTGGAGATAGAAACAGCACCCAATGCAAGACACTATAGGATAACACACTAATGCACACACTTGAAGCCCAAAACCTTGCTAAAACCATCAAAAAAACCACAATAGTCCATGATATTTCTTTAGAGATAAGAAGTAGAGAGATAGTTGGGCTTTTGGGTCCAAACGGTGCAGGAAAAACCACTTCGTTTTATATGGTTTGTGGTTTAACTGATGCGACAGAAGGCCATGTTTTTTTAGATGGTAAAGAGATTACCGCATTGCCTTTAAGTGCGCGTGCAAAGCTTGGCATAGGGTATTTACCACAAGAATCAAGTATCTTCAAAGATTTGAGTGTAGAGGAAAATTTGCTCATCGCGGCTGAAGCTTTGGGGCTAGAAAAATCGCTTATTCAACCGCGCATAGACAAGCTACTTGAGATTTTCAACATCGAACCTATCCGTGCACGCCAAGGTATACGCCTCAGTGGTGGTGAGAGAAGAAGGGTAGAAATCGCCAGAGCATTAGTGGCTGAACCTAAGTTTTTGCTGTTAGATGAACCGTTTGCGGGCGTTGACCCCATAGCAGTGACTGACATCCAAAACATTATCAAACAGCTGGTTGAACTCGATATGGGCATCCTCATCACCGACCATAATGTCCGTGAAACACTAGGTATCTGCGACAGAGCCTATGTGATGCGAAGCGGTGAGATGTTGGCAACGGGAACCAGTGAAGAGATAGCCAAAGATGAAAATGTACGCAAATATTACCTCGGTGAGCATTTTACATTTTGATCCCTTTAGCGTCTGTGAAAGCACTTTTGGATGCTGAAGTAGCCAAACGAAATCGCTATGATGAAATATCAGAAGAAAAGCCTGACCCCTTGCTTATCGCCTCTTATCATCAAGACGAGAGTATTGCGCTGATTTGTGCCTTATTTGCCTATGGAAATGTGACAGCAATCGTGAAGTTTTTGCGCGGCTTAGATTTTTCTTTACTTGAAGCAAGCGAAGAGACGATACGCAAAGAACTCTCTTCTTTTTATTATCGTTTTCAAAATGCTGAGGATATTGCTACACTTTTTGTTGCACTTAAAAGGCTAAAGTCCGAGGAAAGTATTGAGTCTCTTTTTGATGCAGGATATCAAAAAGAGCACAATATTTTAGATGGATTATGGCACTTCATTGAAACTTTGCATGCTGTATGCCCTAGGCAAACAAAAGGTTATAACTTTTTAATAGGCAGCATCCCCAAATCCATCGGCACAGCAGGCACTTACAAACGCTACATGATGTTTTTACGCTGGATGGTACGCAAAGATGCTTTAGATATGGGACTATGGAGCAAGATAGACAAAAAAGATTTACTTATGCCTTTAGATACCCATACCTTTGCGGTTTCGCGCCGTTTGGGATTACTGGAGCGTAAAACCTATGACATGAAGGCAAGCATCGAACTCACCCAGACTTTATGCACATTTGATGCCTTGGACCCTATCAAATACGATTTTGCGCTTTATCGTTTAGGGCAGGAGAAATTGGCGTAACCTAAGGTGCAAAAAGGTATAATCACGCCATATTAAACTTACAAGAGGATGTTTTATGGAAGGTGTATTAACTTTTATTGGGGAATTTTTTAGTCTCCATCATCATAACCCAGACCATGTAGCTATTTTAATGGCTCTACACTTAGTTTTAGTCACAATTATTATACTTGCAGTCGCAAAAATGGC
Source organism: Sulfurovum sp. (assembly GCA_020726105.1). Classification (GTDB taxonomy): domain Bacteria; phylum Campylobacterota; class Campylobacteria; order Campylobacterales; family Sulfurovaceae; genus Sulfurovum. The sequence continues at coordinate 10,404 of DYTF01000040.1, forward strand.
AACAAAAAGCCTTAAAGCCGTACCAACAGGTACACAAAATGTGATGGAAGCCTACCTTGATGGCACGATTGCTATGGGTAAAGATGTCATCGGTGAAGAACTTGCTAGAAAGTATCTTCCCCTTGTTGCAGCGGTTGGAATTTTTGTATTTGTCTCAAATGTTATCGGTATCATTCCTGGTTTTGAAGCACCGACTTCAAACATCAATGTGACACTGCCTTTGGCACTTTTGGTATTTTTTTACTATAACTATGAAGGTATCAAGAAAAATGGTTTTGTGAAGTATTTTGCGCACTTTGCGGGGCCTGTTAAAATCCTTGCGCCATTGATGTTTCCTATCGAAATCGTTTCACATATTTCAAGAATTATTTCACTTTCATTTAGGCTCTTTGGTAACATCAAAGGGGATGATTTGTTCTTGTGGGTACTGTTGATGCTTGTTCCTTTTATCGCGCCACTTCCAGCATATCTTTTACTTACATTCTCAGCATTGCTTCAAACTTTTGTTTTTATGATTTTGATTTATGTGTACCTTGCAGGTGCTGTAGCCATAGAAGATGAGCATTAAACTGCTCATCCAAAAAGCGTTTGATGCAGCGCAATGATACACTACGCCATCACTGACCCAAGCACTTTACATTTTAACACCCTTCAAGAAGAGTTGAAGCGATTTTCTCGTATTGCTTCGATGATTGTCTATCGCGACAAACAAAACCCCTATTATGCAAACCATGCTAAAGCTTTTATTGAACACGCTAAAGGTTTTGACAAAGTTTTGTTGCATGCAGACTACCTACTTGCAAAACAGTTAGGAGCTGACGGTGTGCATTTGATGAGTACCCAGTATGATGACATCATTCCATCAAAGTCTTTGGGACTTTTTGTGATAATAAGTACACATACGCTAGATGAGATGAAGCGAGCAGAAGCATTGGGCGCAGATATGCTGACATTAAGCCCTATATTTGATACACCAAACAAAGGTAAAGCTTTAGGTGTGAATGTTTTAAAAGAGGCAATAGAGGCAGTCGATATTCCCGTTATTGCTTTGGGTGGTATTGTTTCTGAAAATGAGATAGAGCAATGCAGAAGCGCAGGTGCAAGTGGTTTTGCTTCCATTCGTTATTTTGCCTAAACTCACTCAAATAAGCAAAACGCTATAATCAAAACTACTCTTTAGCAAGGAAAACCCTTATGTTTGAAACCGTTATCGGTCTTGAAGTCCATGTCCAGCTTAACACCAAAACTAAACTTTTTTGTGCCTGTCCGACCTCTTTTGCAGAGCATCAAAATGTTAACACCTGCCCTACTTGTTTGGCGTTACCAGGGGCGTTGCCAGTGGTTAACAAAGAAGCGGCTATTAAAGCGATGCGCCTTGGCTATGCCATCAATGCGGATGTCAACCATACCTCTATTTTTGACAGAAAATCTTATTTTTATCCTGATAGTCCTTCTGCATATCAGATTACCCAACTGACCAAAGCCATAGTACAAAACGGTGAAGTGTTTATAGACTTGGCAGATGGAACACAAAAACGCATCGGGATGACACAGGCGCACCTTGAAGCCGATGCGGGTAAAAATATCCATGAGGCAGACTACTCCAAAGTGGATCTAAACCGTGCAGGTACACCGCTGTTGGAAATCGTCTCACAACCAGATATGAGAAGCGCAGATGAAGCCGTGGCGTACTTGAAAAAACTGCATGCTACGGTGCGTTACCTGGACATCTCTGACGCCAACATGCAAGAGGGCTCGTTTCGTTGTGATGTGAATGTCTCCATAAGGCCTAAAGGGCAAGAGGCGTTTGGTACCAGAGTGGAGATTAAAAACATCAACTCTTTCAAGTTTGTAGCCGCAGCCATAGCCTATGAAGTGCAAAGACAGACTGAAGCGTATGAGGATGGGGTCTATGAGCAAGAAGTGCGACAAGAGACACGCCTTTATAATGTGGAAGAGGGTGTCACTAAGTCCATGAGAGGTAAAGAGGAAGCGGCGGATTACCGCTATTTCCCTGATCCTGATTTGCGTCCTTTGGTGGTGACTGAAGCGATGATAGCTGAGGCAAAACAGATGCCTGAACTTCCCGATGCAAAAGTGAAGCGTTATGTGGAGGAACTTGGTGTCAAGCTGGCTGATGCCCATGTGATTACTTCAGATAAAGAGATGGCGT
>DYTF01000040.1:12676-15363 GCA_020726105.1 Sulfurovum sp.
AAACTGGGTCTTACACAGGTGAGTGACGATGGGGCTATTTTGGACATTATTGATACTATCTTAGTAGCCAATCCAGATAAAGTGGAGCAGTACAAGTCAGGCAAAGACAAACTCTTTGGCTTTTTTGTGGGTGAAACCATGAAAGCCAGCAAAGGTTCAGCTAACCCCGCTAAGGTCAATGAACTCTTAAAGCAAAGACTAGGGTAAGCAGTCGAGTGTTTAAAGTCTTTGACACAATAGACTACACCAAAGGAGAACAATAGATGCATCATGTTATGGTTAAGCTTGCCTATTTGATGTATCATTCGCCATATTATCAAAAAACAAAACTATTTTTTCGTGCTCTCTTTGAAGATTTAAGCTACCCCTATAAAAAATACTTTGATGCCTTTATGATACTGCTCATTATTGTATCTATCTCTGTGCTAGTCATCGATAAAACCCATAATGTCCCCGCGTGGCTTATTGATACAGATATTTATTTTATTACAGGTATTTTTATCGTGGAGTATGTCTTGCGTGTATGGGTCAGCCACGATATAAACCACTCCATTGTTTCACAAGATACTGCTGGTAAAGAGCCTAATTTTTGGTTAGCGTTTAAGCCAAAACTCTATTATATGCTTAGCTTGCCTGCCTTGATTGATTTGATTGCCATTTTGCCTGAATTTAGGATTGTGCGTTTGCTTAAACTTTTTCGGTATATGCATGGGGCATCGAGTCTTTTTGATTCATTGGTGAAAAAACGCTTTGAATTTCTCTTTTTGGGGTATATGCTTTTTGGTGTTACTTTTACTTTCGGCTCACTCTTTTATTTGCTTGAGTATGGCGTTAATGATAAGTTGCATTCCTTTCTTGATGCGATTTATTGGGCACTTGTGACTATCTCCACTGTAGGCTATGGAGACATCTCCCCTGTGACCGATTTGGGTAAAGTGCTTGCTATGTTTGGCATCATCTTCGGTATCGCTATGATTTCATTTGCTACATCGGTGATGGTTTCTGCGTTTGCACAACGATTTGATGAGTTACGCAATCAAGACAGCATCAATCAAGTACGCAAAATGCAAAATATTGTGCTCATCAACGGCTATGGTCATTTGGGTGCTACTATCGCCAAAAAGCTCAAACAGCAAACAGTGTACGAACCCGTAATTATAGAAAATGATGAAGCAAGGATGCATTATGCACAAGAAGATGGACATCAAATTATTCATACGGACACGGCTTCTATTAAGATGATAAAAGCGCTACATCAAAAAGGCAACATCACCGCGATGCTGACTCTTAGAAGTTCGGACATCGACAATATCTATTTTATACTTAACGCCAAATCCGTGTATGACAATCCTGCTGTTTATAGCCGCATCAATAAGAATGAACTTGAATTGCAGTATAAAGCAAGCAAGGTTGATGGACTGGTGAAGCCTTATGATGCGGTTGATACAAGAGCATTTCATTATCTAGCAAACCACAGCAGACAACACAAGCAGACGATTTTCTTTTTTGGCTATACGCAAAAAAGCAGTCATATTTGCCAAGAACTCAAGAGCGCAGGGGTGAAAGTGTGTATTTATGAGACTAACATCGAACATATTGCTATGGCAAAAAACGATGGATTTGACTCTGTGATACATATAGACCAATTCAGCCATGAAGCACCCGATATTCACGAGGGTATTGTTGTGTGTGCGATGGATGATGAGGCGGTCAATATCTACTACAGTATCACGCTACGGGCTAAAGGATTTAAAGGTCAGATAGTTGCACTTTCAGACACAAAAGAAGATAACAGAAAGTTCATCTTAGCAGGTGTCAATACAATTTTTGATATCTATGAAGAGAGTGCAGAGCAATTTGTGGAGATGATTGAGAAAAATGCCAACAGGATAGCAGCATGAAAATAGCGATTATCGGTGCGGGGAAATGGGGTCAAGCTCTGTATCATGCCTTGAGTCAAAAGAATGATGTAGTCATCACTTCGCGCCAACAAAGACCACTCAAAAATTTTGTTAACCTAGAAGAAGCCTTGAAGTGTGAGTATCTGGTCATGGCAATTCCTGCACAGTTTGCAAGAACTTGGATGCAAGAACATTTTGTGGATTATGGACAAAAGTTACTCATAGCCGCTAAAGGTATAGAGACCGATACGGGTGCATTTTTAAACGAAGTGTATAGTGTATTTGTTTCTGCTGATAGACTAGCGTTTATCTCTGGCCCTTCTTTTGCTTCAGAAGTACAACACTCTTTGCCTACGGCGCTGAATATCAGCTCAAAAAATCTTGTGTTGGCGCAACTTTTTGCCGATGCATTACCCTCTTTTATCAAGGGTTATGTGAGTAGTGATGTGGTAGGGGCTGAAGTCTCAGGTGCGTATAAAAATGTCATCGCGATAGCCAGTGGGGTATGTGACGGCTTAAGGCTTGGTAATAACGCCCGTGCCGCACTTGTCTCAAGAGGCTTGGTTGAGATGACCCGTTTTGGTGAAGCCTTCGGTGCACAAATAGAAACCTTCCTTTCTTTAGGCGGTGCAGGAGATCTGTTTTTGACGGCCAGTTCCACACTCTCACGCAACTACAGAGTAGGGCTAGGACTGGCAGAGGAAAAAAAAATAGAAGAGATACTCGAAGCCTTAGGCGAAGTGGCTGAAGGTGTACCCACGGCTAAAGCACTTCACCATATAGCCA
>DYTF01000004.1 GCA_020726105.1 Sulfurovum sp.
CACCTAGTCAGCCTCGGCTGCACCAAAAACCTCGTCGATAGCGAAGTAATGCTTGGGCGCCTAAGAGAGTATGAGATGACAGATGATGGCACACAAGCCGATGTCATCATCGTCAATACCTGTGGGTTTATCGATGCCGCCAAACAAGAAAGTATCAATACCGTGCTTACACTGCATGATGAACGCAAAAAAAATTCTATTTTAGTCATGAGTGGCTGTTTGAGCGAACGATACAAAGAAGAGTTGCAAGCTGACATGCCAGAGATAGACATCTTCACAGGTGTTGGTGATTACGAGAAAATAGACCAGCTTATCGCTTCTAAACAAAGTACCTTCTCCCCTGAAGTGTATTTGGCTACCGAAAACTCTGGAAGAGTCATCACAGGCTCTAACTACCATGCCTATATCAAGATAGCAGAAGGATGCAATCAGTCTTGTTCATTTTGTGCCATCCCAAGCTTCAAAGGCAAACTGCACTCACGCACTCTCTCTTCAGTCCTAAAAGAAGTAGAAAATCTTGTAGCCCAAGGCTTTTATGACTTCTCTTTCATCTCTCAAGACAGTTCAAGCTACGGACGCGATATGAAGATGGCGGATGGACTGATTGAACTCATCAAAGGGGTTGAGGCGATCGAAGGGGTAGTTTCTGCGCGTATCTTATATCTCTACCCTAGCACTACTACTTTCGCTCTTATCGATGCCATAGCAGACTCCAAAGTATTTCAAACCTATTATGATATGCCTATTCAGCATATCGATGATGGTGTGCTTAAAATCATGAAACGCGGGTTTGGGGAGAAAAAAACCATCGAACTGCTTGAATACATGAAAAGTAAACCAAATGCCTTCTTGCGTACTTCGCTCATAGCAGGACACCCAGGTGAAAGCGATGAAAGCTTTGAGAAAGTGTGTGCCTTTATGCAAACATTTGAGTTTGACAGATTCAACACCTTTGGCTACTCAAACGAGGAAACCACATCAGCTTATACGCTTGAACAGATAGAGCAAGACACCATTGACGAGAGAGCAGAAAGGCTGGGGATGATTGCGGAAGAAAACACCTTGACTTCACTACAAAAAATGGTCAGTAAGACCATCATGCTTGTAATAGATGGAGAGAGTGATGAGCATGAGTATCTGCTTACAGCTAGACCATTGGGCTGGGCTGTAGACATCGACGGTGAGATTCTTATCAATGATACTTCTGATTTAAAAATAGAATATGGAAAAAGATATGAAGCACATATCACAGAACTTGTCGGCACACAGTTATTGGCAACACTCATAAAGCCCTCCTTTTAATTATGCAACGCATACATTTGTCGTCCCGAACATCCTTGTAAGCAAAGCGATTTGAGAGGGACGACGCTTTTTTGCTTCGTTTTTTCTAAAAAAATGAAGAAGAAAACAACGCCACAAATCCTAGCAAGAGGAACTTATGCTAAATCTAGAGATACAAAACCTAAAAAATAAAAAAAATCTTTTAGCATTCTCAGCAGGTGTGGACTCTTCAGCTCTGTTTTTTTTACTCTTAGAGCATGGCATCTCTTTTGACATTGCGCTGGTCAATTACGGTACACGCGAAGCAAGCGACGCAGAAGAAGCCCATGCTAAAGTCTTGGCAAAAAAACATCAATGCTTTTGCCATAGCATCAAAGCACCACACTTTCAGGGCAACTTTGAAAAACAAGCCAGAGACTTTCGCTATGAATTTTTCGAGTCCCTCATACACCTAGAAGGATACGATACCCTACTCACCGCCCATCAGCTAAACGATCAGCTAGAGTGGTTTCTGATGCGCCTGAGTAAAGGTGCAGGTGTGAGCGAACTACTAGGACTAGAACCTGTAACAGACAAAGAAGACTACCTACTTGTACGCCCTCTACTGGGCTACAGCAAAGAAGAACTTTTAGCCTATTTGCACGAAAATCAGTATCCTTATTTTGTAGATGAAAGCAATGGCGATGAAAAATATGAACGCAATGTTTTTAGAAAACAGTTTTCAGATACTCTAATCTCAAACTACAAAGAAGGTATCAGGCGAAGTTTTACCTACCTTAGAAACGATAAAAAAACCCTTCAAAACAACTACAAAATACTCCATACAAACAAACAACTTATCATCTTGCGCATAGAAAATAGTGATGCCAAAATCATAGCAGCCGACAAAGCACTCAAAATATTAGGCTATCTGCTTTCTGCTAAGCAGCGTCAAGAGATAAGTGCAAAACATTCACTGGTTGTAGGCGGAGCGTGGGCCTTGGAGATGTCTGCAGATGTGCTTTTTATCGCGCCTTATGTGGCCTGCGTAATGCCTAAAACATTTAAAGAATTATGCAGAACACACACCATACCTGCTAAAATAAGACCCTACCTGTTTAAAGAAAATATAGACCCTACAAGTTTAAGCTCTTATATCTAATCTTTATCTTGCATCTGTGCCAATGGGTGCGCTTTGATATACTCTTGCATCTTTTTAACGCTTCCTAATTTCGTATAGACTTGTGTCGTTGCCATCGTGTCGTGTCCGAGTAACTCACTTACATCTGCGATGCGTGCACCGTTATTGAGCAGATGTGTAGCAAAAGAGTGACGCAGTTGGTGTGGCGTTGCCTTGAGTCCTGTTTCTTTAAATAATTTGCTCAATCTATAGCGTAGTTGCGCCGAATTTAAAGGTGCATTACCTTTTTCAAAAAGATATTTTTTGGGAGATTTTAGCTTGACATGTGCCTCTATGAGATGAAAAAGCGAACCCAACAACGGTAACTCTCGTACTTTATTACCCTTCCCGCGTATCTGCACCCATTCTTTTTTAATGTCTTTAAGCTGCAGCCCACTTAACTCAGAGATACGCAACCCAAGCCCATACAACAGAGAAACCAACAGTTTTTCTTCTCCGTCTGCCCTGTCTAACACTTCTTTGATATACTGCTCTTCGATGGGCTTAGGCAGACTTTTTGGCACTTTAATGGACTCATCGCCTATAAGTTTAACCGACATGCAACACTGGTCTTCAAGGTATTTAACAAAAGAGTGTATCGCGGAGAGTTTTTTCATGATGGTTTTTTTGCTGTTTTTGACAATCGTGAAACGATAAGGGGTGATGTCAAACACTACAACGCCCTCCTCTTCGTACAGATGGCTACTTTGGAGCATTTGTCTGAGTGCAATCTCATAAGTCACAACAGAGACTTCAGAATACCCTCTTACATCAAACAAATAATACAAAAAGGCTTCACTGGCATCATGGATTTTTTCTTTGAGTGTCATGAGAGTGTATGGGCTAACATTTTGCGTCTTAAAAATGCTTTGGCTTCAGCGATTTCCATGCCCTCTAGCGTCACAGTCTCAAGATAAAAATCTATGGTACTAAAAGGTTTGGGTATCACAAACTGATCCCAACTTTTTACTTTCCAATAATGCCGTGGGATATAATTGACTATCAAAACAGGCGCTTTGGCTTTGTGGGCTAGAGCAATTGCACCATCACCAATAGCGTGGCGAGGCCCTCTTGGCCCGTCTGGCGTTACCAACAAGTCATCTCCTTTCCTCAGTGCCCTAAAAGCTTCAAGAAGTACCTGATTCGCTCCTCTACTGCTTGAGCCACGAAGGGGTCTGATGGCAAAATAACACAAAATACGCGCTATCATTTCACCGTCAAAATGCCTTGAAATAATACCCGAGGATGATTGTTTTTTATGATAATGTCTATAGGCTTGAGGAGAAAGAAGCAACTCCCCATGCCAACACACAACGATGCACTGCTCTTGTGTTATCTCGCCTTGGATATGGAAGTTTTTTTTGGAAGTAACCCAATAGAAACGCATCAGCGCATACCCCAATGGAGGTAAAATATGAGGGGCTATTTTTCGTGCCAGTGATTTGAGCATGGGTCTTAAACAAGCACTCCATCGAGTGCACCACGAGAGGTTTTGACCACTTCGACCTCTACTATTTTGCCTAAAAGCTCTTCGCTACCTTGGATGAAAAAAAGTTTGCCGTCATCAGAGCGTCCTGAAACCCGCCCACCTGATTTGAGTTCATCAAAATAGACTTGATGCACCACTCCAAGCTGCGCATCCATGATTTCATCCAGTATCTCTGTATGGCGAGACTGTAAACGAGTGAGCCTCTCTCCTGCTGTGTCACTGTCTATCTGGTCTGTGAAAGCAGCAGCTTCAGTGTGAGGACGCGCTGAGTACTTAAATGAAAAGAGTTGCTCAAACCGTACTTTTTCAAGCACTTCCATCGTATCTTCAAAATCGGCATCGCTCTCGCTGGGAAAACCCACGATGATGTCTGTAGAGATACTAGCCTCAGGACACAAAGCGCGTATCTTTTCACAGCGGTTGATGAAGTTCTCTTTGGTGTAGCCTCTCTTCATGGCTTTAAGCAGTGAGGTCGAGCCACTTTGAAGTGGCACATGGATTTGTTTACATATCTTGGGGTTGTTTGCAAACTCGGTTAGAAAAATATCATCCATGTGTAAAGGGTGAGGAGAAGTAAAACGGATACGCTCCAAACCATCTATCTTAGAAATCTTCCGCAATAACTGCGTAAAATCGCAAGGTGCCTCATCGCCTCCAAAGCGTCTGCCGTAATTGTTCACATTTTGTCCCAAAAGCATCACTTCTTTTGCGCCTGTAGCCACCGCTTTTGTTATCTCCCCAACGATAAGTGCTGAAGGGATAGAAATCTCTTCTCCACGCGTTGCAGGCACGATGCAAAAGGTACAGGACTTGTCACAACCGATAGAGATGTTGACCATCGCTTTAAAAGGATTGCTTCTGTACTCTGCAAAATCATAGGTGCTTTCATCAAAGTCTGTACTCACCTCAACCGCATGTTTTTTGTGAATGACTTGGGTGATTTTCGATACATTTCTAGCTCCCAAAACAAAGTCCACAGAGGGTGCCCGCTTGATAATCTCTTCGCCCAAATGTGAAGCCGTACATCCCGTAACACCGATTTTTGCTGTAGGTTTTTTGTGCTTATTGAACACACCGATTTCAGAAAAGAGCTTAGCTACAGGTTTTTCTCTGACCGAGCAGGTATTGATGATGATAAGGTCGGCATCTTGTAAATTTTCGGTAAGCTCGTACGCTTCTTCGCGGTTAAGTTCTGCTATCATGTGCTCACTGTCACGCGCATTCATAGCGCAGCCAAGTGTTTCTATAAATAATTTTTTACTCAATGCTCTGTCTTTCTAGTAGGGTAGCGTGAAAACAAGCCAAAATTTTGGCTAGATACCGCATATTATGCGATAATATGCACTTCATAGATGTACTCGTTTTCATCCAATCCATATTTCACTTCTCTCATATAGACCGAATACTCTTTTGCTTCAAAATATTCAATCATCTCTTTGAGCTCTTTATGTGAATTGTCTTTGTCAAAATAAAATATTGATTTTTCTGCCAGTTCTTCTTCTATTTTTTCCAATTCAACCGTTTTTGGTTTTACTTTTAAGGTGCTTCTAGCGAGTTTCAGTTTCATTTATTTTGCCCTTTTTATCTCTCTTTTTTTGCATACATTTTGATGCAACGATAGTCAATTATACTTTATTTTGAGTAAAGCTTTGATTAGCTATAATTCTTTACTTCAAAAACAATACTCCCAAGATGTCATTCACATTGTTTTGTTACCCCCAGTAGCGGTATCTTGTCATGAGTTTTAAAGTATTATTTATTAGGAATGATTTATGGAAAAAATATTAGACATCATAGAAGCCATCGCGCATGAAAAAAACATCAGTAAAGAACACGCGATTGAGGCATTTAAAGATGCTTTGGTCAATACAGCAAAAAAACTCAGTAGCTTCACAAGCACCTTTGAAGTCATCATCGACCACGATACAAAAAAATATTCTGTCTTCAAGGTTATCACTGTTGTTGCAGACAACGACTCACAACTTCTCACAGAGGTCGGCAAGGAAGGCAACAAACAAAAAATAGCCTCAGATAGCTTCATTTCACTCAGCGAAGCCAAAGAGTATGATGATTCTTTGGAGTTAGGCGATCAACTTAAAGAACAGTTTATCTTAGAAGAGCACGGACGAACGGCATCTGCCAATCTTTTTAAAGAACTTGAATACCACATACAAAGACGCATCGAACAAGACCTCTTTGAAAAATATAGAGAAAAGGTAGGTACAGTCATGCTGGGTACGGTCAACCGCATCGACGCACAGGACAATACCCATGTTGAAATCGGTGAACTCAAAGGCATCATGTCACTCAGAAACCGCATCAAAGGGGAGAAATATAAACGAGGCGATAGCATACGCGCACTGCTTCGTTATGTGAGTGTAGATCCTGAGTATGGACTCTTTCTTGAGCTTACCCGTACCTCACCCAAATTTTTAGAAGCCCTCATGGCTTCTGAAGTTCCTGAGATTGATGATGGTGCCGTGAGCATTGTTTCTGCAGCTAGGATTCCAGGGGAGCGGGCAAAAATAGCACTTAAAACAGATCAAGGCAATATCGACCCCATCGGGGCAGCTGTTGGAGTGAAAGGGGTGCGCATCAACGCGGTAAGTGAAGAGCTTAACGGTGAAAACATTGACTGTATCGAGTACTCGCCTATCCCTGAAGTATTTATCACGCGCGCCCTAAGTCCCGCCATCTCACAAAGTATCAAAGTGGATGCCGAAAACAAAAAAGCGATTGTCAGCATTACAGGAGATCAAAAAGCAAAAGCCATCGGTAAATCAGGTATCAATATCCGTTTAGCCTCCATGCTCACAGGCTACACCATAGAACTAAACGAAATCGAAGGTTTCACAGAAAGGCCGGCAGGTAACACAGAAAACAGTGAGACAGAAAAAACAACCGATACCTCAGCATTGGCAGATTTATTTAAGTAAGCAGCTTCTCCTCTTGAGGCAAAGAGGAGCTAAAAACCTACGCGAGTACCAAAGCAGCAAAACGCGCTGCATCCAAAGAAGCAGAGCCCACAAGGACACCGTCCACAAAGTCTATCTCGCTAATCTCTTTAATGTTGTCAACATTGACACTTCCACCGTAAAGCAGTGGTTGTTTGATGCTTTGTCTTAATGCCTCGTGGGTAGAAGCGATCTCTTTAACCGTTGCTGACCTTCCTGTGCCGATCGCCCAAATAGGCTCATACGCGACAATGAGTTTTTCGTACCCGACATCAATGCCTTCAAACTGAGAAAGCAGATGCCTCATCACCGCTTCGTCTCCACGCTCTCGTATCTCAAGCGGCTCACCGACACAATAGAGTATTTCAAACCCTTTTTCTTGAAAAAACGCAAATTTTTGGGCTACACTTGCTTGAGACTCTCCCAAAAGCTGGCGTCTTTCACTGTGCCCGATAAGTATCGTGTTGATGCCAAACTCTTCGAGCTGCTCCAAACCTATTTCACCCGTGTAAGCACCATTGAGGGCAGGATAAGCATTTTGAGTACCCAAAGTAAATACACCTTCAAATCTATCTAAAGCCGTTGCAGGTGGAAAAATATATACCCTGTCATCAGATTTTTTTGCAAGTAATTTTTCGCTTAAGACCTGAATGTATGCTTTGGTGCTAGCACGCGTATGGTTCGTTTTAAAATTGGCTGCAAAAATCATCTTAAATCCTTTGGGGGGGGCTATTTGAGTGCTTCGATTCCAGGGAGTACTTTACCTTCTATAAGATTTAAACTCGCACCTCCGCCCGTGCTGACAAAGGTCATCTCGTCCACATCTCCTGCTTTTTGTGCTACATCTGCCGTATCTCCGCCACCCACAATGGTTGTTGCATGGGTATCGGCGATGTCATGAGACATTTTTATGCTACCTTTGGAAAATTTATCCCACTCATACACACCCATGGGGCCGTTCCACATAATGGTCTGGGCATCATTGAGCACTTCACGAAACAGTCTTGAACTCGCGGGCCCAATATCTAAGCCCATCCAATCAGCTGGAATCTCTTGAGATGGCAAGTATTTGGTGATGGCGTGCTCTGAAAACTCAGGACTTACCACTACATCGACAGGCAGATAAAACTTCACCCCACGCTCTTTTGCTTTTGCCATAATCTTGCGCGCTTCATCAAGCAAGTCATTTTCAACCAAAGACTTCCCTATCTCATACCCTTGTGCTTTCAAGAAAGTAAACGCCATCCCGCCGCCCACGATGACCTTATCTACCTTCTCGATGAGATTAATCAACGCTTCAAGCTTCCCTGAAACTTTTGACCCTCCTACCACAGCCACAAAAGGACGCATAGGATTCTCTAGGGTTTTTGCGAAAAAGTTCACCTCTTGAGAGAGAAGAAAGCCAGCCGCTTTGTGCTCTGCATCAAAATGCTTCGTTATCGCATCAATCGAAGCATGTGCTCTGTGGCATGCACCAAAAGCATCATTGATATACACATCAGCCATACTTGCCAACTCTGCTGCAAAGGCAGGATCATTTTGAGTCTCACCTGCTTCGTACCGCAAATTTTCAAGCACCAACACTTCTCCTGCTTCTAAAGATGCTGCTTTGGCTCTAGCGTCAGTACCAACAACATCTGCAGCAAGTGTGATAGACTCAGCGATTTTCAACAAAGTTCTAAGCCGTGTTACCACTGCGGCAAGAGAGTACTGCTCCTCATAAACGCCTGGTTCAGGACGCTCATAGTGCGAAGCCAAGATGACTTTGCATTGTCTGTCCAAACAATACCGAATCGTAGCCAACGCCCCTCTGATTCTTCTATCATCAGTAATATTGCCATTTTCATCTTTAGGCACATTAAAATCACATCGTATAAAAACTCTTTTGCCGTCAATCTTTAACTCTTTAACTGTCTTCATCTCTACCCTTATTTTTTGCTAATGTGAACTGCCATATCGACTAAACGACAGGAATATCCCCACTCATTGTCATACCAAGAGAGCACTTTTACCATGTTGCCACCTATGACTTGAATGGTATCTAGTGCGACAACGGTGCTGAGTGTCTCTCCTACAAAGTCTTGAGACACTCTATACTCTTCATCAACACCCAAAATACCTTTATGGGACCCTTCGCTGGCAACTCTTAAAGCGTGCTGCGCCTCTTCAAGCCTAACCTCTCTACCCAAAGTAACAGTCAAATCAACCAAAGAAACATCTGGTGTAGGCACCCTGATGGCTTGTCCGTTGATTTTACCTGCAAGTTTTGGAAGTACTTTGGCGATGGCTTTGGCTGCACCCGTTGAAGTAGGTACAAGATTGGTCGCACCAGAACGCCCTTTTCTCGCATCTTTTTTGTCTTTACCGTCGAGTATGGGCTGTGAGGAAGTATAAGAATGAATCGTCGTCATCAGCCCTTTTTCTATCCCGAAAGCATCATCAAGCACTTTTGCTAAAGGTGCTAGCCCATTGGTTGTGCAGGAAGCATTAGAGACAATGCTCTCACCTGCATACAACTCTTCATTTGCTCCGAGTACAAAAGTTGCTGTCTCATCTTTAGCTGGGGCTGAGAAAAGTACTTTTTTGATGCCATTATCTAAGTAAGGCTGTACAGACTCTGCTGTTAAAAATGCGCCTGTACACTCTAGCACAATCTGCGCACCACAAGAAGCAAAATCTATCTTAGCAATTTCACGCTCAGAAAAAATCTTTGCTTTCGTTGCACCAATATGCACATACCCATTGGCTACCGATACATCTTTGCGTGTGCCGTGCACTGAGTCGTATTTGAGATTATACTGTAGCATCTCTTCGCTACCTGAAGCATTGACTGCTACGAGTTCAATGTCGTCTCTGTCTGCGATGATGCGTGCGACACATCTGCCTATTCTTCCTAGTCCGTTGATTGCTACTTTTACAGCCATACTTTGCCCTTTATGATTATTGTGCTAAAATACTGGAATTTTACAGTAAATGAGGTTAGTATTTGGTTAATCACAGCAAGCCTACTGTAGCCGTTTTTGGGGGGAGTTTTGACCCTCCACACAAAGGACATCAGCAAATCGTTGAAAAAGCTACAGAAGCATTGGAGATAGACAAACTCCTTGTTGTGCCAGCTTATCTTAATCCTTTCAAAACATCTACACTCGCGGATGCTTCTTTGCGTCTTTCATGGTGTCATGCACTTTTTGATGACATCCACAAAGTTGAAGTGCAGGCGTACGAGGTAGATGAAGGTAAAAGTACGCCAACCTGTCAAAGTATAAAATATTTTAACCAAACATACCGTGTCAAGTACCTCATCATAGGTTCTGACACTCTGTCAACATTGACACAATGGCAGGAGTTTGAATGGCTAAATGAACAGATTATTTGGGTCATTGCAACAAGACGGGACTGTGATTTGGATACCACAATGCTTAGAGAGTGGATATTTCTTCCCGTAGAAGTATCCATAAGCTCAACACAGATACGAGAAACGAAAGATTTACATTTTATTGACAAAAGAATTCAAGATTCTGTCAAACACACACTAAAAAGGCAACACACTATGACAATAGACGAGAGAATAACAAATATCGTAAAATTACTCGATGAAAAAAAAGCAGAAGAGATAGAAGTATTTAATCTTGACGAGGCAGACTACATCGCTAAACGCGTCGTCATCGCCAATTCACTTAATGGTAAGCATACACTTGCACTCTTTGATTATCTCAAAAAAGAGCTTAGAGTCCAAGGTGATGGGATGATAGCTTCAGATGCTACAGATGACTGGAGCGTCGCTGATTTGGGAGATATTTTGATTCATATCATGGTGCCTGAATACAGACAACGCTATTCACTAGAAGTATTTTTGTCTGAGCTGGTTGAGGCACAAAAAAAGAAAGACAACGACCCTGCATAAAGCCTACCCAAGGTGCTTTATGCCTAGATAGCCTCATTTCGAGAGCCTGTAATAAACTCGAGTAGCAAAAAAAGAAGTATCGTAACCGTGGGTGAAAAAATTGCCCACCAATAATAGCGCCCTTTAAGCATATATCCTATCCACCCACCCCAAGAAACCAAAACAAGAATATAATGCGCAATAAAAAGTGGCAAAATTTGCCTTGTTATGCTACCCATAATAGAAAAAACAACAATCAATCCCACCAACAGCAATGCTATCATAAATTTTTTCATATCTTTATTTTTGAGATAAAAAAGTACGATTGAGATGAGCGTAACAACAAGAATGAATATACCCAGTGTTTTCATGCTTGAGAAGTCCTACAACGCATCAACGACATCAATACCAAGCAGACTAAGCCCCTGCTTGATGGTTTTAGCACTCAAGTCTGCCAAAATCAAACGACTCATTTTTATCTCATCTACTACACCCTCTTTGAGTATAGGATTTTGCTCATAAAAACGCATAAAAAGTGTCGCAACATCATAGAGGTAGGTACTAATCTGGCTAGGCGTGGCATCATCCGCTGCACGGTTTAATACATCTTCAAAACCAAGCAACAAGACACAGAGTTTATGTTCAAGCGAATCACCGATGATGATGTGCCCCCCAATTACTCCGTCATATTTGCGAAAGATACTTTGGATTCTCGCATACGCATACTGCATATACAGGGAAGTATTGCCTTCAAAACTGAGCATTTTATCCATATTAAAAACATAATCTGACTCTCGGTTGATGCTAAGGTCCGCGTATTTCACCGCGCCAATACCAATGATTTTAGCCAAGGCTTCAAGCTCTTCTTTGCTGTATGAGGATTTGTCTTTAACCGCGTCTTGTGCTTTAGTTACTGCTTCATCCAACAAATCAATGAGCTTAATAGTCCCGCCATCACGCGTTTTAAACGGCTTTCCACCTTTGTCCATCATCGTGCCAAATGCAACATGCTCTAAACTAACCTCTTTAGAGACAAAACCAGCTTTTTTTGCCAAAGCAAAAACTTGTTTAAAGTGTCCTGCCTGCCTTGCATCCACTACATACAAAATGCGTTTAGCCTCTAAAGCAGTCGCTCTGTAGCGTAGTGCCGCCAAGTCGGTGGTCGCGTACAAATACCCCCCGTCACTCTTTTGAACGATGATAGGTATCTCATCATTGTCCAAAAATACACACTGTGCCCCATCACTTTCCTGAAGCAATCCCTGTGCATCCAAATCATGCACCACGGAACTGAGTGCATCATTATAAAAACTCTCCGCTCGAACATCCTCACGCCTAAGATTAACAGAAAGTTTGTCGTACACTTCTTCACAATGTCCCAATGAAATGGTGATAAACTGCTGCCAAAGTGCTAAACAGTGTGCATCGCCACTTTGTATCTTCACTACATACTCTCTGGCTTTGCTTGCAAAAGCTTCATCGACATCAAAACGCGCTTTAGCCTCTTTGTAAAACTGCTCCAAATCTTTGAGACTTACCGAACTGTCCTTGTCTGTCTCTTCAAGATACGCTATCAACATACCAAACTGCGTGCCCCAATCCCCGATATGATTTTGGCGTATCACCTCATCACCCAAATAGTCCAAAAGATTTGCAAGCGTATCTCCAATAATCGAAGAGCGAAGATGCCCGACATGCATTTGTTTTGCCATATTGGGACCAGAGTAATCTACAACAACCTTCGTGGGAATCATTCGTTTTTCTACACCAAGCCTCACATCATGCTGTGCGGCTTCGCACTCAGATGCAAGCCAGAGAGGGTTGAGCCAAAGATTGATGAAGCCAGGACCCGCTATCTCTGCTTTAGCAATGATGGTGTCAAAATTGAGATTTTTGATGAGTGTCTCGGCAATCTCTCTTGGATTTTTGCCCAAGACTTTAGACAATGCCATCGCACCGTTGAACTGAAAGTCACCAAACTCTGCCTTGCTTGACTCGGTTACCCTCGTAGGTTCATGCGCAATGCCAGCTTTCATAAAAGCGTCTTGAATTATCTGATTGATGTGTGATTTTAATTTCATGTTGTACCATTTTCGATAGGGTTTAGCAGATAAGAGTTTCCAAAGAGTTCCTTGGGAAACTCTTTGGGTTTGTGACTACTGTGGCAAGTTTGATTAAGCGTTTTCGCTTTTTTTCTCTTCTATTGGAGTACTTGGCTTAGGTTCTTCTTTAGATGCAAGTTCTTTTGTCTCTTCTTCGTCATCATCTTTGATGGCTTTTTTGAAGTCTTTTATCCCTCTGCCAATCCCTTTTGCAAGATCAGGTATCTTTTTTGCTCCAAAAAGAAGCACCACTATTGTCAATATCACCAATAACTCTGGCATACTAGGAACACCCATATCAATCCTTTATATTGCTTTATGCAAGCATTAATTTTAAACAATTATACATCAATATGTTTAAGTTTAGTCAAGCATCAACCACTGCTTGATAAATTCTTCACACTGTTGATGGCTCTGCTTGAGCCTGGCTGCGTTGGCGATGATGGTAAACTCTTTACTTGCTTCTTCTATGCTCTCGTTGATGATGACAAAATCATACTCCCTTAGTGCCAAAATCTCCTTTTTTGCATTCTCTATACGCCCAATAATGATGCTCTGCTCATCCGTCTTGCGTGCCTCAAGTCTACTTTGAAGTACGCACAGCGTAGGTGGTGTGATGAATACTGATGTGGTGATGTCACCCATCTTGTCGCGTACAAGCCTATGCCCTTGAACATCGATGTCGAAGATGACCAACTTGCCTGCATCAAGTGCTTCTCGTACAGGTTTGAGTGAAGTACCATAGTAGTTACCATGAACCTGTGCGTACTCCAAGAAGTTCCCTGCTTTGATGTCTTCTTTAAAACTCTCTTTACTGACAAAAAAATAATCCCTACCATCCATCTCACCTACCCTAGCACTTCTTGTGGTAGTGGAGATAGAAAAATAATATTCACCTATCTGGTTTGATGCAGCAGTGATGATGGTACTTTTACCTGCACCACTAGGGCCCGATAAAACCAAAATAGCACCCTGCGACATCAAGCTTCTTCTTCTGTTTTAAGTTGTATTTTGATTTGCTCACCATTTAAAAGTTTTTTGATTTTTTTAGGCTTGAGTGTTGTAATAATGTTGCTAATGACCGCCTCAATATCCATAGACCCAGTCGTATAGTCTTGTGCCTTTTTTTTATGTCTTTTTTTGATTTCTTCTAGTACTTTTTCTAGTCTTTGAGAATCCTCATCCACCGAATCACTCAGGGTTTTAACTGTTTCACCCTGCTCTAAGAAATCTTTAGAAGCTACCTCTTCTTGGGACATTTCAAGCAAAATTTTTATCTGGCTAATATCATCTTGTCTAAGTATTTGGGTATCAAATGTCTGCATTTGGGTTTCTTCAATCGTTTCTATATTTGAAAGTGCTTGGAGTATCTGTGTGGGCAAAAATGGTTTTTTGATGACTTCATCAAACCCCTCAAGCAAATCTCCAGAAAAAGAAAGAAGTGTTTTTGTTTGAGCCTGTATTGTTTCCATAAAAGTACACATTTTTGTATCATAGAGTGCTTCATCAACAAAAAGCATATCGATTTTTCTCTCTTTTGCTGCACCTATGCCACCTACCTCCTCAAGCTCCATGTTCAAATCACTCGCACAAAGGGCGAACAATTTGGAAACCACAGGATTGGTGTTGATAAGTAAGATTTTCACAAAAAGCACTCCAGAATAAATTGGGATATTATAATATAAATCTAATTAGGACTTGGTTGGGGGATATAGGGTTAAATGGTACGCCCATTAGGATTCGAACCTAAGACCTTCGGTACCGCAAACCGATGCTCTATCCAGCTGAGCTATGAGCGCACAAATGTTACAAGAGCGACATTGTATCAAAATTAACTTTATTTTTCAAGTAACTTCATTGGGGCAAATACTTTGAGTGCATTTTCGTTTGTGATAAAGCGATGATTGTAGGGGTGGGGCATCTCTATGCTTTGAAAATCTTCTAGCGAAAAATGTCTTTTAAGTTCAGCCGCATGCGCGCCAAAGAGTATCAGTTGGGGTTTCTGGAGTTCAAGGGCTTGAAGTAAAGCCTGCATAAAAGGTCTCCATGCCCTGATGTGTTGCGTTGAGCTTTTTTTGTCTGTAAAGATCAGTGCTGTGTTCAAAAGCAGTACACCATTTTTTTCAAAATTAAGTCGTAGCGCTTCTATAGTGTCAATCATTTCTGTTTTATCTATATGGCTTATGGCTTGCTGTGAGGCATCTTCTGCACTTATGTCTCCACGAGCAAGCAGTGCCATCTTGATAAAATTGCGTAAAGAGGTCGCACGGTTTACCTCTTTACTCAGTCCCGAAGAGGAAAAAAGAGACTGTACATTTTTGTCAATAAAAGCATATCCACTTGCACTCTGCGCTCTAGGATACGGGTCTTGGCCGAACAAAATATATTTGACTTCAGATAGAGCTAGGGTTTTGAAGGCGTTGAATATATTTTCCTTGCTAGGCACATACTGCCTGTCCTGTGTTAAAAAAGTTTGATATGTCTTATCTAACGCCATAAAAGCCTTAGCTAACAATGGACGCCATGAGGCATCGATGTCAAACTGACTCATTACTTGCATGTACTCACTTCTATAATCATCAAAAACAAAAACAAAAACCCCAAATATCCATTGACAGTAAAAAATGCTTTGTCAATCTTGGTGAAATCTTTATTGACAAGAAAATGCTCATAACCTAGCATCACCGCCGAAAGTGCCACAGCCAAATACGCCCAGAAACCCAAAGTAGCTTCAAAAACAAACCCTGTCCAAAAAACAACAGCCAAAAGGTGAAAGACTTTTGCAATCCACATGGTTTTTTTTGCGCCAAACTTCGAGGGTATGGAGTGCAAATGATGAGTTTTATCAAACTCTATATCTTGCAAAGAGTACAACAAATCAAACCCTGCCACCCAAAACATCACCCCTATGGCTAGAAATACTGACCACAGGGTTATCTCTGCACTAACCGCTATCACCCCTGCGATAGGTGCTAAGCCCAAACATACCCCAAGCACAAGATGCGCCAAAGCAGAAAAGCGTTTGAACACCGTATAGGCTGCGAGTACAAACAAGATAGGCACAGAAAGAGCAAAAGCAAAGGCATTGACCGTGTAACTCACGGCTATAAATACCAAAGCATTAAGAACGATAAAGCCTAACATCTGCGCTTCTGAAACCCGACCGTCCACAGAGGGGCGACTTTGTGTCCGTGGGTTTATTGTGTCAATGTCTCTGTCAAGATAGCGGTTGACACCCATAGCAAAATTACGCGCACTGACCGCTGCCAACGCGCCTAAAAAAAGCAATCTCCACCCAAACCACGCTGAGCCTTCATGATGAGCAGCCACAAGCATCGCGATAAAAATAAACGGCAAAGAAAACACAGAGTGCTTGAACATGACAAGCTCTGCAAATTGCGCTAATTTTTCTTTCAGATTATTCACCGTTTGTCACTAGGGATGGGGTATTTTTATTTTTGAGTTAAGCGACCATGCTATGAGCATCACCAGCACTGCTACTACATAAGCACTTGTGAGTACCCCATAGGCGTTAAGCAGATACAGTATCCATAACAGTATCGCACCAAGTGGCGTAGGTACGCCTTCAAAGTGCTTTGTCACTTCACCAACATCTGCTTTGAGATTAAACTCAATCAATCTGCGCAAACCGCTGATGATATACCAAACAAACACCAAGCCTACAACAAATTCTTCCATCTCACCCAATGCACTATGCACCCTAAGAGCATAAAAGAGCAAAAAGGCAGGCATGACAACAAAAGAGAGAAAATCGGCAAAAGAGTCGAGCTGTATGCCAAACTCCGTAGAAAGGTTGTATTTTCTAGCCAATTTGCCATCGATGATGTCGCATGCCCCTGCAATCCACGCCAAGATAATGGCAGTAAAAAAATCTTGCTTTACAATAAAGAAAATAGCCATAACCCCTAATGAAACATTGAGATAGGTTACGATATTGGCAATATTAAAGCGATTGTTTTTGTCAAATACATTCATTGCATACCTTCTTCATGGAAAACCTATTTTACCTTTTTTGGGGTTATGGTATGATTACGCTATGAAAACTTTCAGACAACTTGCACTCATCGGGCCTACTGCGTCTGGGAAAACGGCGCTTTCCATTGATGCGGCAAAAAAGCTTAATGCGCATATTTTATCACTCGATTCACTTTCACTTTACAAAGAGATCGACATCGCATCAGCCAAACCGAGTCTTGAAGAACGAGGTGACATCAAGCATTTTGGCGTCGATATGCTTTACCCCAACGAACCCTTTGATGTGAGTACTTTCATCAGGCTTTACCATGAGGTTGTCGCCAACTGTTTGCAAGAAGAGAAAAATCTCGTCATTGTAGGCGGGACAAGTTTTTATCTCAAGATGCTCATAGAGGGCATCAGTCGCTTACCGAAAATAGACGGGCACACCAAACAACAGGCCAAACTTATGCTGCATGATATTCAAAAAAGTTATGTCCTACTTTACCGTTTGGACGCGGAGTATATGTCGCGCATTGAGCCTACGGACTCTTACCGTATTGAGAAAGCCTTGCTGATTTATCTACAAACAGGGCTTAGTCCCACTGAGTATTTTAAACGCAATCCTCCACAGCCCACCATCACCGAAGCACTCCCTATTTATCGGATAGAGGTTGACAAACAGTGCTTACGAGAGCGCATCGCACTTCGTACTAAACTCATGCTTGAAAATGCACTCATCGATGAAGTCTGCGCGCTGGAGAAAAAGTACACCCGCACACCCAACTGCATGGGTGCTATTGGCGTCAAGGAGACGCTAAGCTACCTTGATGGCATCTATGACAAAACCATGCTCGTAGAGAAAATAACCACCAACACAGCGCGTCTGGCAAAAAGGCAAACCACCTTTAACACCTCCCAATTTAAAGATGTCATTAAAGGCAGTGTTGAAGAACTTAGACAAAGGTTTGATGTACTCGTGTTTGATTAGGGTGTTGTATTTAGACTTTTTCTATGGGTCAATCAAGTCACCCATTTCTCGCTTGATGTCTTGCTGAATCAACAAAACATTAAGTGTATACTCTAACTGTTTTTGTTGTGCCTGAAGTGTCAATATCTCACGCTGATTGACCTCGAACAGACTGCTTGTGCCTGCTTGGTATTTTTTATTTTCAACCTTTTCAAGCTCTTCAACGAGCCTCATCTCTTCTTGAATACTTTGAAGATTTTGCTTATATACTTCTAGTGAGTAAAATAGATTGGTCAGATTGGTTTTGAGTTCTAGCATTAACTTGTTCTCCTCTTCATTAACCTGTGCCATACCTCTTTGAATCTCTACTTTTCTTCCCTCATATCCTGTTCTCTCAAGAGGGAAATCAAAATTTATTCCCACTTTCATTCCATTCCCGTATGTTATATCGTGTACACCATAAGCTGCGATACTCACATCTGGGTATTGCGATAAAGCGTTATACTTGCCTTGTAGATTCAATTTTTCCTTTTTGAACTCAAGTGCCCTCAAATCAGACCGTTTTGCCAAGGCTTCGTCGATGGCTGTTTGCAAGGCAATCGTATGTTTTTTCAACACAGATAAATGAGGAAGTGTATAGCGTTCATTAAACTGATTTTTTGAGATATTAAGATACTTCAATAAAATGTGAAAGGCATTGTGATAACTGTTTTTTGCCATAAGCACTCTTTGTTTGCGTTGTAAAATCTGCTGTTTTGCTTCTAGCAATGTTACCCCTGGAAGATCTCCTGAAGCAACTCTTTTTTGCGTAAAAGTAAATCGCTTCTGCGCTTTACTCAAGAGTGTTTTCTCCAGACTATCAATCTTCTGATAATACAAAAGTGTATAGTACGAAACAATAACACTTGAGTATAACTTTCTTATGGAATTTTGTGCTTCAAGCTTAGATTGTGTTGCTTGCAGGTGTGCAGTATCAACATTATATTTACGGTAATTAATATCATTCAATAAAGCAAAAACAGGTACTTTTACACCAATACGGTACTCCCCATCACTTCCAGTTTTAATATTATTATACTCTTGAACGCCCTGCGCATTTCTATAGTCTAGTACCAATTCTGTTCCATTTTCGGTAGGCTTTGATAGGCTCACATCTGAATACCTACCATCACTTAGCGGATACTCTTTGTTGTCAGAGTACGAAGAGAGCTTGGTGTCAAATGCACCCAATGACGCTTTTGCTCGTGCCTCGTCTATGTATTGTTTGCCTATGGCTGTATAGACATAAGGGTTTTCTTTGTTGAGATACCTTACAATCTGCTCTACCTTAAAAACCTCTTTCGCGCTTGTCTCGTTTGCCCATACCAACATCAGAAGCACAATGGTGGTTGCTTTATGGCTCATTGCTTTTTACCTGGGGTAAGCATATTGGGAGGAAAGGCATTCATAGATCTCCACAGCTGATACCAAACAGGTACAGTAGATAACGCGACCCATACTGTCGCACTCGTACCCACCCGAAGCTCAGTGACTGCTGGCCAAGGCTCTTTCGGGTCTTCTACAACATAAGCATAATAGTATCCTTTTTCATGTGCCACTGGATCTACTTTTTTGATGATACCGCCAAAAGTTCCAAAACGAATCAAGGGCCAGCCAGGAATGTTGAGCACCGGCCATCCATAGAACCGTATTCTTACGCGCAAATCTTCTTTGATGAGTGGCATATTAAAATCGGTGATTTTAAGCAAGATAGCCCTTGCTGTAATGTCTGGTGAAAACTGAATAACAGGCTCTCCTTTTTTGACATAAGTATTTTTATCATTTCTTAATATTCGTACCACTGTACCATTTTTTTGAGCCAAAACTTCTGCGGTTTCATAGCGCGCAATATCCGTAAACTGTCTTTCTTGTTCTCGCTTCAAAGCATTAAGACGCGTTTGTGCAGAGAGGATTGTATTTTCTATTGTTCTTAGCGTATTTGCTATCTCTTCAAGAAACTGTTTTTCTTCTTCTTTTATCACACTGAGGTGTCTTTTTTGAATATTGATATCAATGTCTATTTTTTCCAACTTGGCTTTTTCACCAATATAGATATTGTGTGCCCTTTCATATGTTCGTTTTGATTCAATTTTTGCTTTGTAGAGTTTTTTTATTCTCGTATAATTATTAAGCTCCGTTACATAGCTACTTAGTTGTGCTTTTCGCTTTAGTCCAATGCTCTCTAACTTCTCTTGTGCTTGCACATAGCGTTTATCAAAGAGTTCAAAACGAATCTTTTTTTGCTCTAACATACTTTTTTTATTTTCTTGTAGTGCTTTTACCTCTTCCTCGGTATTGTTGCATTGTTGCTGCAAACTCTCCTTCATGCTATATATTCGTTTTACATACTCTTTATCCAAATCGGTCATAGTAAAGAGTTTTGAGCCTTTAAGCACATGCGTATCTTCATCTGCAAAATAGGCATCAATAAAACCATCAATCGTCGCAGAAATAGTATGCATCCTTTCAGTTGGGTCGTAAGCAATAAGCTCTCCCCCTCCCTCAACAGTTTGTCTCCACGGTAAAAAAAGCACTCCAATGAAAAAAAGCAATATAAAGAGACTCACATACCATATTTTCTCAGCATAAGGGTTGGTCTGTGTCAGATTGAGTGCTTTAAATTCAAATTTTTTCATACTGCTTGACTTCCTAGTCCCGCTGATAATTTATGAACCTTATAGAAACCTTCTATCGTATCGTAGATGTAATCAAGCTGCTTAACAAATCCTTTGAGTGAGTAGGTTATAGAAGTTACAATGATTTCTGCTGCTACAAATTCACCCAAAGGTAGCCTTCCGTTGATTACTAAATACCCGCCTAGAACCAAAAATACAGTAAAGATTAGTCCTTCAATAAAATAGGTAAATCCAAGTTGTTTAATGATGACATTAAAAAAACTCTGTCTCGCTTTTACATAATGACTCAAGTGTGTATCAAATTTCTCTAAAATTTCATCATTATTGCCCTCTTCATCTTTAATGTTTTGTACAAAAAAGATACTTGAGTGTTTTGCATCCGATCGGCTCAATGCAAGTGAAACACCCGTTCGCCCCAAGAACAACAAGACCCATATATACCCTGTAAAAAATACAACGCCCGCAAAAAATAGCATCGGATCAAATGCTAACAATAAGAGCATACTCACAATCATCTTAATCACAACACCAACACCATCCAATAATAAAATAGGAAAAACTTTCTGGATAGATATCACATCAAAAAAATAATTCATCAGTTTTTTATATACCTTTGGGTCGACCAAATTTTTACTGCGTAGCTCCAAAGCTTTGAGTGCTATTTCAATACCCGCTTTTAAGAAAACTTTCTGTTGGAATTTTTCAATGATGTACTCTTTGATGACTTGTAAAATTGTTACAAACACAAACAAAACCATAATGACAAAACCAAGCATATAGACCGAAAATGAAGCGTGTGCCAAAATACTGTTTATCACAAAGGATGATGCTAACGGGATTGACAAGACAAGTAGTGCATCAAGAAGTGAATAATAAAGAAGATTGAAAACATTTTTTTTATCTTGTTGTATGATTTTTTTTACATTATCAAATACAATATCATTGGTATCCATAAAAAATATCCTTTGATGTCAAGAGACTGGGTAAATTAGACTACGAGAAGGAGATACCTCTCCTCGTTCTTTAGTAGCCGCTTGCGCTTATCATGTAGTAAAGGTATGAAAGAAGTGCTTGTACATAGAAAATCGCTCCTATCGTAGCAAATGTTGCAAAACCGATAATCACCATGAGTGGTTTTGAAAGGTTATAGTAAATCGTATCGACATCTTTGATAGGGTCTTTAAGAAACATAAATACAATCAACTTCAAATAATAATATGCAGCAATCGCCGAGTTAAGTCCCATCACAACGGCAAGCCAAACATAGCCTGCATTGACAGCAGCCTGCATCACATAAATCTTTCCCCAAAATACCGAGAATGGAGGTACCCCTGCTAGCGAGAGCATAAACACACCCATCACCACTGCGCCTATTGGCATGATTTTGATAAACCCTGCAAATTTTTCGTATGGATGGTCATAGTCGATGTCAAAGCGTCTTGTTTTATGTCGTGAGATCCAAAGCATTGCAAATGCACCTAAATTCGTAAACATAAAGAGTGCGTAGTAAAGGAAGATACCGGTATTTCCCTCTGTGGTATCAAGTGCCAATGCTGCCACAATAAAACCAGCATGAGAGATAGAAGAGTACGCTAGCATACGCTTCACATCATTTTGTACCAGTGCCATGATGTTAGACAATGTCATTGTGATGACTGCAATGCCTAAAATCATCCATCTTACCCACTCAACACCCAAGTCAATATACATACCGAAAATTCTGATACTCACAACAAATGCCGCAATTTTTGGCACAACAGACATGTATCCTGCCAAAGGAGAAGAGGCGCCTTCATAAACATCGGGTACCCATGTATGGAAAGGAAATAGTGACAGTTTAAATGCAAACGCCACCATCAACAAAACCGATGAGCCAAAAATGCTAATCATCAATCCTGTCTCATTCATGCGACCTGCAAGCACTTCTGCGACTTTGTAGAGTTCTACTGAGCCTGTTAAAGCATACACTACAGCTGAACCCATCGCAAAAAAACCAGCCGCGAGTGCACCCATAGTAAAATACTTCACCGCTGCTTCATAGGAGTTGCTTCTATTGTGTAAAGCTATGAGTGTATAAAGCGAGAGTGACGCCGTCTCAAGTCCTACAAAGATGAGAATGAGATTGTCTGAAGCCACCATAAACTGGAACCCTGCAATCATAAACAAGAACAGTGCAAAAAATTCAGGATACGAATACTCATGAAATCTTTTGGATGTCAGTGCCAAAGGCGTAAATATCATCGAACCAACGATGATGAGCAGTTGAGAGATAATGGAGATACCATCTATGAGCATCACATCAAAAAAGCCCCGTTCATTTACATTCAATCCCATCACTGCACCAAAATCAATAAAAAGCACTAAAATAGTAAGCATCACATAAAGAGATTTGTGTATTTTATCATTGAGTAAATCAATGATTAAGATAATCAATCCACCGATTATAGCAATAAGCATCGGTGCAAGCGTAATAAGGTTTAGGCTTTCCAACCCCACTTTAATTGGCTCTAGCATTAGTTGTCTCCCTTTGTTGTGTCGCTAAGGCGTATCGTCTCTTTTGCCTCTTGTGTGATTGCTTTCTCTTCCATAAAACTTAACAATGCTTTGACTGAATTGTCAATGGGTGCTAGTATGGGTTTTGGATATACACCCAGCCAAATCACAATGACTACCAAGGGGATAAGCGACAAAGTCTCTCTGGTGTTTAAATCGTTTAGTTTTTTGTTCTCTTCATTATTGAGTGGGCCAAAAAAGGTTTGCTTCATCACGCGAAGCATATACGCAGCGCCCAAAATAATGGAAGTACCCGCCAAGATAGTCATCACAGGCGAGACCTGATAAAATCCTAGAAGTACCAAAAATTCACCAACAAAACCAATAGTAAGTGGTAAACCGACTGATGCCATGAGCATAATGCCAAATATAACTGCAAATTTTGGCATCACGGCTGCGATACCGCCAAATTCTGACATCAGCTTTGTGTGTCTTCGCTCATAAATCATACCCACGAGCATAAACAGTGCGCCTGATACTATCCCGTGAGACAACATTTGAAAGACTGAACCACTTAACCCTTCAGCGTTCATCGCAAAAAGTCCTAACATGATAATCCCCATGTGTGATACTGAAGAGTAGGCAATTACTTGCTTGATGTCTTTTTGCGCATAGGCTATCATCGCGGTGTAGATAATCATAATGAGCGACAGTACCGCAATGGGCGTAATAGCAAGTACGGAAGCATCAGGAAACATTGGAAGCGAAAATCGTACAAACCCATAAGTACCCATCTTGAGCAATACAGCTGCAAGGATAACCGAACCGATAGTGGGTGCTTGCCCATGGGCATAGGGAATCCAAGTATGAAACGGAAACATCGGCACTTTAATCGCAAACCCAATAAAAAATGCAGCAAAGAGCCATAATTGATAGTTGACAGGAAGCACCAATGCATACCAATCGGTAATAGCAAAACTCCAGACGCCCGTAAGGCTGTGATAAACATAGGCTACAAATAACATTCCTACGAGCATTATCAGTGAGCCTGTAAAGGTGTAGAGAAAAAACTTAATGGCAGCATAAACCCTAAGTGGCCCACCCCATGCACCAATAATATAAAGCATCGGTACCAAAGAAAGTTCCCAAAAAAGATAGAAAAGTATCGCATCCAGAGCCACAAATACACCAACCATTGTCATCTCCAAGAATAGAAGAGACAAAATCATATTTTTAATATTTTTTGTCTCACCCATACTTGCCATACCAATGAGCGTCATCAGTGTTGTCATCACAATAATAAAAAGCGATATCCCGTCTGCTCCAAGATAATACGAAATCCCCATATCTGGAATGAGTGGAATCATCTCTACAAACTGCATACCAGGGTTTGCCATATCAAAACCTAACCATAACCATAGTGAGAGTAGAAATTCGATACTCACCACAGTGATACCATAGGTTCTGATACTATTTTTATCTACTACAAATCCCAACAGTCCTGCAACTGCGGGAAAAAATACCAATACACTTAAAATATTTTCCATACTCTCCCCTTAGCCTATCATCGCCGAAATTGTAGCGATAACCAATAACAATACCGCACCTACAGCCATCCAATTGAGATAATTTGAAAGGTTACCTGACTGCATACTTCTTGTTTTGTCGCCCGCATCATAAAGGAACTTTCCGATACCATCAACAGTTGCATCGACTATTTTCAAATCTACCTCTGTCCAAAATTTCTCAGAAATCATCATATAGGGCTTCGTAATCAACTCTTCGTAAAGTTTTGGCACATAATATTGATTTTTAAGTAATTGATAAAAGAACCCGCTCTCTTTTTCTTCGTTGCGTTTAAAGGCATGTACTCCTGTTCTTGCATATTTCAAGTAAGCCAAAACAATACCACTTAGGGCAAAGAAGATGACAATCAAACCCAAATAAGTTGCCAAATGATGTGTATGTTCTGACATCTCATACTGTACGCTTTCACCAATCTGATAGATGAATGCTTTATAGCTCCCCATAAACCACCCTGTAATGATGGCAAGCACTGCCAAAGGTGACATCGCGATGAGTACATATCTATACATTTCATGCGGATGAAAACCCAGTGGCGTATGTCTGTCTTCACCATAAAATGTTAAAAATACCTGTCTAAATGAATAAAATGCTGTCATTCCTGCTGTAATCATCAACATAATCCACAATATATAAGTATGTTCATTAAACGCCGTCTCGATAATCGCATCTTTTGACCAAAATCCTGCCAAAGGAGGCAATCCCGCGAGTGCTACAGAGGCAATGGTCATATAGATCCATGTGCCTTTCATTTTCTTGCGCAAATTACCCATCTTGAAGAGGTCAAGTTCATCATGCATCGCGTGCATAACATTACCCCCTCCAAGAAAAAGAAGTGCTTTAAAGAAGGCGTGGGCCGCAAGGTGAAAGAGTGCTATCCAGTAAGCACCAAGACCTGCTGCTGCAAACATATACCCCAGCTGCGAAAGAGTAGAATAGGCGATAATTCTTTTAAGGTCACGCTCAACCAGTGCCATAGAAGCGGCATAAAACGCAACAAATGTACCCAATGAGGCGATAAAGAAACTAACACCTGAAACCTCTGGCATGCTATATAAAGGGTTAGAGCGGATCACCAAAAATACCCCTGCGGTTACCATGGTAGCAGCGTGAATCAAAGCCGAAACAGGTGTCGGTCCCTCCATCGCATCGGTTAGCCATGTATGCAACGGAAACTGTGCAGATTTACCCATCGCACCGATGAAGAGTGCTATCGCAGCACCGACTAGTACTGTTTCACTCAGGTAAGGCAGTTGTGCAAAGACTTCATCATATTGGAGTGAGCCTGTGTTCCAGTAGAGTATAAAGATACCGATTAACATCCCAAGGTCAGCAATACGGTTCATAATAAAGGCTTCATTGGCAGCCCATGAGGGAGAGATAGAAGGGTTTTCTTCTCTTGTTTTATCGGCTTTGTGATACCAAAAACCAACCAGTAGCCAAGAACAGACTCCCACGCCTTCCCAGCCGATGAAAAGTCCAAGGAAGTTATCTGACATCACGAGTATCATCATAGAGAACACAAAGGCAGACAGATAGGAGAAAAATCGGTTGAAACTCTTATCGTGATCCATATACCCGATGGCATACACATGCACGATTGCTGAGACGAGTGACACCACAGTCATCATCGTTACAGAAATCTGATCGACCACAAATCCGAATGAAACAGAAAAGTCGCCCGCTTGAATCCAATCCATCATACGCACATGTACCACCGTACCAGTTGTGTAGAGAGTGTATGCCAATATGGATGATGACACAAAAGCAAGACCTATAAACAAAGAACCGACTATGCCAACAAATATCTTTCGTGGCGTCATACCAAAAAGTGCGGCAAAAAGAGAGCCTGCCAAGGGGGCAAACAGTGCAATATATACAAATTTTTCCATCATTATCCTCTCATGCTTGCGAGATCATCAAGATCGAGGCTGCCGTGTTTTTTATACAACACAATCAAAATACCCAACCCCACTGCTACTTCAGCAGCTGCGATTGCAATAATAAAAAATGCAAACATTTGCCCTGTTAAATCATGATAATAGTATGAAATAGCCGCGAAAGCGATATTGACCGCATTAAGCATCACTTCTGTTGCAAAAAAAAGCATCAAAAGGTTTCTTCTTCTGAGTACACCAACTAATCCTATAGAAAAGAGTAGTGCGGAGATGATAAGGTAGTGCGTAAGGGTTATCATTTTTCATCCTTTATTATCATGATTTCATCATCTGCACCCATATCTTCAGTCAAACTCTGATCCATTTTTTTACCTGCAAGAATAATGCCTGCTATCATCGCAACTAAGAGCATGAGGGCTGCAACTTCAAATGGAACTAAATATTTGGTAAAAAGGACAATGCCCACATTTTGTGCATTTCCTGCACTTTCTGTTATAGGATAAAGTGCTTCAATATTGTCAGAAAAGAGTGGTGCTGAAAACATCAAGACTAAAACCAAGGCTGAAAGTCCCCCCAACACAAATACCAATAATCCATTTGTATTTTTCTCTTTAATGTCCTTAGTCGCATCAAAAAACATCATTGCAAAGGCATACAGAGCCATAATCGCACCCACATACACCACAAGCTGCACTACGCCTAAAAAGTCTGCTTCTAACAAGAAGAAAAAACCCGAAATAAGCACCATTCCTGCTGCGAGTGCTGTCATCGCATAAAGAATATTTTTACTAAAAACTGTAATCAAAAAAAGCCCTATCGTTAACGCAGAAAAGAGATAAAAAGCAAACCCTTCTGGCGTTAAAAATGCATTTATAAAGTTTTCAAACATATACCATTCTCCTTAATACGCTAATGGCGTTTTTTTAATTGTGTCATCAGCATTGGGAGAGATTGCACCAAAGCCATCATACTCTTGCTGTAAATTAAGCGTATCAATAGGAGTCAGCATATCTTCAAAGAGAGAAAATCCTGCTCTTTGCTCTGACGCATTTTCATAGCGTGGTCCATGCACGATGGCAAGCTCAGGACACACTTCAGCGCAGTATCCGCAAAAAATACAACGACCGAAGTTAATCGTATATTCGCTCACTTCTTTACGCTGATTTTCATCATAACGCGTGTCCATAGAGATGCAGTTAGAGATACAAATCTTTTCACACAACCCACAACCGATACAACGGTAACTACCGCTCTCAAGCAGTCTGAGCATATCATGAATGGCTCTGTATCTAGGAGAAATAGGGAGTTTTTCAAAGGGATATTTGACTGTAGCCATATCTCCTTTAAATAGCGCATTAATCATCTCTCGAAGTGTAACCCAAAGCCCCACAAAAAGCTCACCCTTGAGGCTTCTTTTTACGACTTGCATGAATGTTTGCATCGCACCTACTGGAGCGTGACCCACATCTATGGTTGCATAGTGCTGTGTGCCTATATTTCTATTTTTGAAATGTTCTAAACTCATCTTAGACTCCTTATATCATCATCACAATAGCAGTAATCAAAATATTGATTACACCTATAGGCATCAATACTTTCCAGCAAAGCCACATCAACTGGTCTGGTCTTACATGTGGCCATGATGCTCTTACCCATAACATCAAAAAGAAAAAGAATGCAATTTTAAGGATAATAAACAACCATCCAAGTGTACAGTTTGCATCATAACCGCCCAAAAATACAACCGAAGCGATAATCGCGACAGTTATCATGTTTGCATACTCACCGATAAAGAACATCCCCCATCTTAACCCAGAATACTCCGTTGCATACCCAGAGACAACTTCTGCTTCATGCTCAAGAAGGTCAAAAGGCGTTCTGTTGGTCTCTGCAAATCCTGCTATCAAAAACAACACAAATGCTACCGGCTGTTGCCAGACAAGCCAAGAAGTGATTCCGCCGCTTTGTGCATTGTTAAAGTCCACAAATGATAGTGAACCCACCAGCATAATCGGTGCCAAGATAGAAAGCCCTGTCACAACCTCATAAGACAAAAACTGGATCGCTGTTCTCGCTGACCCGATAATGCCCCACTTATTGGCCTGAGACATCCCTGCTAACAAAGGCCCATACAGTCCTGCTGCCATCATACCGAGTACAAATAGTACACCTACATTAATATCGGATGCGATTGAAGGAACAAAGACACCTCCAATCACAGGCACAAACTCAGGAACAACAAAGTCTGGAAATACTGGCACAGCAGAGAGTGCAATAAATGCAGTAGCGGCCGTGATAACGGGAGCAAGCATAAAGATGAATTTGTTTGCATTTTGCGGAACAATATCTTCTTTGGTAAAAAGCTTAATCCCATCTGCTGCTATTTGTAGTAACCCATAAGGTCCCACATGCATCGGCCCAAGTCGTCTTTGCATGAATGCAAGCACTTTTCTTTCTATATAAGTACCAAATCCTGCAATGGCTGAAATTACAGCCATAATAATCACCGCTTTAATAATGACACCTGCGGCCCTTACCTCATGTATCATTTGAGGAAGTGTTTCTGTTAGTGTTGTTTCCATCTTACACCTTTTTGATTGTTACTGTTTGATATCTTGACGCGCCAAAAAGACCATACACATCTTTAGCGGATTTGAAGTCTGGTATCTTCACGATGTCGCCTTGCATTTTTGTATCCACAACCACATCAAGCACAATACTGCCATTTTCAAATACTACCTCAACCTTTTCACCCAAACTTTCTGCTTTGGCTGGGCTTGCATACAAGGAGAAAGTCTCAAAAATCTCATGCGACTTGTCTGTAAAATCATTGAACTGTCTTGCAGGGTTACATCTGTAGGCGATCTCTCCCTCAAGTACCGCATTTGAATCAAAATACGCTACTGCAGGCAGTTGTGCCTCTTCTTTTTTTGTATCCAAGACATACCCACGGTTATCTCTACCGTCATTAGTGAAGGCATTAGGTAAACTATCAAATGCTAGTGCTTTAAAGCCTTTGCTTAGCGGTAACAGTTCTGTCCACTCAATCGTCTGCTCAGGTGCACCCACAAGGGCTTTTACGATGTCGTTCAGCTCATAGCCTTCATATTCTAAGGCTGCATTGGTAGGAAGTACTCTTTTGGACATGGAGGTGAGCGTACCCTCTTGCTGGTTCATCGCAGGCATATCCAAATCTCCATCACCCAACGCTGAGAGTCTAAAATCACCATTTTCATTATAGCCTACCGTGTAGCCTGTAGCTGTGTCATCAAGATCACAGATGAGTGCTACACCCAAAGCGTTGGATTTTGGGGGAGTCATCACCACATCCATCACACATGTCGCTTCTATGAGGGCTACGAGTTTGGCTAAATTTTCTGCTTGTGGGTGAAAATAAAAATCTTCGCCCACCATCAAAGAAAACGCCTCTTTTTTGCTCATCATTTTTGCAAAGACATCATCAAATGTGCTTGAATCCCCGCCAAGCAAATCAACAAGACCGTTAGTGGTCACAGTTATCTCTTTTTGTACATCCTCTTTGACTTTTTTAGACACCTCTTCTTCTTCACCTGTCTCTGCATTTAGTACCATTTCTTTGATGGTTTTCTCAACTTTTTCAGTGATGGTCTCTGTCTGCGTTGTCTTAAAACTGTCAATATAAGCTTTCACATCAGCAGGTAATTTCTCTTTGTCTGCAAACAAATCCAAAATCAAATAGAGCACTGCTTCTTCCAGTCCTACTTTGTGCGTGAATGTTTCAACACTTTTTCCAAAACCAGCAATCAGAGTATCGGTAATAGGGTGGAAATAGAGTCCTGCGCCTTTGTTGAGTTTTTGAACATTATTAAATGCATACTTGAGTGCAGGAGAATCATGTCTAAGCGCTGTCCCCACCGCAATCACAAAATCACTTTTTTTCATAATGGTATCGGTATCGGTAGAGTACAAAGAAGAACCCGAAGCTGCGGCATAATAACCCAAGAATTTTTGGAAAGCTCTTACTTCAGGATTGTAGAGTTTAAGACCCATTTTTTCTTTGAGTGTCTGAAGCATTAATGCTTCTTCATTGGTAATCATCGCGTTAAATCGAACTGTCTCTGCTTTTTTGAACGCTTCAAGTGCTGCAGCAAATGCCATGCTGTCTTTTTTGACACCCGTGTTATCTGCACCTCTGTTTTCAAAATCATAAGCAAAACGCGCTGAACCGTCCAAAGAAACAAAGTTCCACTCATTGGTCACACGGTAAATCTTTTCCGTTCTGTCTTCAATAGAGCCGTGTTTGACTTCGTAGTAGATATGAGCACCGTCACTGGAGTGTGCGGCAACTGCAGGGATGCGTTTGAGCTCCCACGCATTTGACTTGTAGACAAAATCACGGCTTACGAGTGCACCCACAGGACAAACAGCTACACACTCACCACAGTCTGAACAGTTCGTAAATTCAGTCCCGTTACTCGGGGCAATAACAGACTTTTGCAGTTTGTTCCACATCGCATACGCATCTTTTGGCATAGACTCTTTATAGCCTTTATCGAGGTCTGCGCCTCCTCTTTTTGCCGTTGTGATGGCTGCATCACCTATCATGTCTTTACACACCGTTGTACAGCGTTCACAGACGATACAAAGACCGGGATCATAGTGCAACACCGACGACCAGTTGGTTGTCTCTCTTTTGGTATCAGGAATCATATACGATTGGGAATCAACAGCGATTTCTAGCGTATAGTTTTGTAATTCACACTCACCTGATTTGTCACACACGCCGCACTGCAGCGGATGATTGACATCATAGACTTCCATGATGGCCCTACGCTCTTCAAGAATCGTAGGTGTTGAAGTAGTCACCTCCATGCCCTCTTTGACTTTGGCATTACAAGAATAGACCTGTTTACCGTCTGCCTCTACAAGACAAATACGACATGCCAGTGTTGGTGAACATCGCGTAAGGTAACATATCGCGGGGATAAACACATCATTGGCGCGTGCAGCATTGAGAATGTATTCACCCTCTTTTGCCTGATGCTGGACACCATCAATCGTGATGTTTACCATATTCTCTACCGTTTGTACTTCACTCATTATTGTTTCCTATTTTTTGATTATTGGTGTTTTCAAAAGCTAGTCTGCTAAATCTGCATGAGAATAGCAAAGAAGCACTTAATTTCATGTCAAAAACTGCCTAAAGTTCACCGACTCCTTATAAGATGTGTATCAATCTTAAACACCTGCACAAATTTTAAGGTATCTTTGAGTATTTTTGTATTGATTTCACTGTTGCTCTAATCTTTTGTTACCTATAGTCACAAGTATCTGTATATTATAAAAATTATAATTTAACACACATACTTTTGCAGGCTAGGCTGTTATACTTCAAAAAAAATTAGTAACCATAAGGAAATAAAATGATTCATGAGAACGGAAAAGTAGTAGACATTGCCATTATCGGTGCGGGTCCTGGCGGTATGGCGTGTGCCATTGAAGCAAAACTTGCGGGTATCGAAAATATCGTCGTCATAGACAAAGCACCGCATCACAACGATATGATTCACAAATTTTACAAAAAAGGCAAACGCGTCGATAAAGACTGGATGGGCATCAAGTTTGAATTTAAAGGCAATGTGTCGTTTGAAGAGTGCTCAAAAGAAGAATACATCGCACAAATGGATGATAAACTTAAAAATGCTGGTGTACTAGATAGTTTTGAATACAACCTTGAAATCATGAAAGTGAGCAAAGGTGAAGACAATTTCTTCTCTATCGTATTTGGACAAGACAATGTAGCTGAAGGCATTGAGACCATCAAAGCTAAAAATATTATCCTCTCTGTTGGTCGTATGGGTAAACCGAATAAACCAAAATACAAATTTCCAAAAGAACTTAAAGATGTTTTGAACTTTAACCTCTCAAAAGTGAAAGATGGCGAAAGAGTAATGATCGTTGGTGGTGGTGATACGGCTGGCGAATATGCCTATGGTTTGGTAGAGCTTGAAGGTATGGAAGATTGTGTTGTAACACTCAACTACAGACAAGCTGAAATCAAAAGGATGAACCCAACCAACACACAAATGTGTACAAAATACCTTGATAACGGTAAAATCCTTAACAAAATGGGTGTAGACATCGAGAGTGTTGAACCTTCAGAGACAGGAAAAATCAAAGTAAACTTCACAGATGGGAGTACAGCAGAGTACGACAGAGCAGTCTACGCGCTTGGTGGAACAACACCGGTAGACATCTTGGTAAATTCGGGTGTTAAAACTGGTGAATGGGATGTACCTGTTTACAATGAAAACACGATGGAGACCAATGTGGAAGGTCTTTATACGATTGGTGATGTAGTAACCGATCAGGGAAGTATCGCATTGGCATTTAACCATGCGTGTTTTGCAGTAAGTGACATCGCTTCTAAACTTAAATAATCTTCACGGTACTTTTTCTCTGGTTTATGCTAGAAAAAAGTGCCTCTTTACTTTTCGTTAAACTTATTATAGCAAGCTAAATTTTGAAGTGTCAGGCTTCTTGGGTTGTTTCTGTAGCCGTGGCAGCTTCTTCAGATTTATTTTGTGCAGCTTGTAGCGCTTCTCTGTTTTCTTTTGCCATCTCTGCACTTACTTTTTTGACAACAATCGTCCAATCCACTTCATTGAATTTGAGTGAATTCATTAAATCATGCCCTGTTGCTTTGATGACATCTGCAGATTTTTGTATACACTCAAAATCTCCCACTTCAAAGAGGAAAATGCCTACCTCACCCACAGTAAGACCTTTGTCAATCAGCTCCACCATTCTGTCATAAAAATCATCATGCAAATGTCTTAAATCATATCTTTTCATTAATAGGTTCCTTTCTGAGCAAAGCTCATAAAAGACTCTTCAGCAGAGTGCTCACGCGACTTGTCGCTTTTTAATACTATTTTAGCATATACCATCATCGATCTCCTATCTGTCAACTTCGCCAAATACGATATTGGTCGTACCAATAATCGTAACAACATCGGCAATATATGTACCCACAAGAAGTTTTTGAAGCAATCCTGTATGGAAAAAACTAGGTGCTCTACACTTAAGTCTGTACGCATACGGTTCACCCTCAGATTTGATATAAAAACCAAGTTCACCTTTTGGAGACTCTGTCGGAACATACACTTCACCTTTAGGCGGTCTCATCCCCTGTGTCACGAGGACAAAGTGTTGCATCAATGCATAGTTCTGCGTCATAATATCTTCTTTGGTCGCTGAGATATATTGTGGAGCATGCGCCATAAGCTGCGGTTGGGTCTGTGCATACATAGGAATGAGTTGTCTCATGATGCGTACAGACTGCTTCATCTCTTCCATATACAGTCTATAACGCCCATAAGAGTCACATCTCTGGCTCACTGGCACATCAAAATCAAGCTCCGCATAGAGTTCATACGGCTCTTCTTTCCTTATGTCATACTTCACGCCTGAGCCTCTCAGCATCACACCGGTACATCCCCAATTTAGTGCATCCTCAGCAGAGATAACCCCCACATCTTCCAAACGCATTTTCCAAATACGGTTTTCTGTCAACAACGCTTCATAGGTATGCTCAAGCTCGTACTCTACTTTGTCGCAAAATACTGCAAGATTTTCCAACCAGTTTGCAGGCAAGTCAAGAGGCACACCTCCGATACGCACTGCCGAGTGTGTAAGTCTTGCACCACAATAGTCTTCCATCAAATCCATCGCAAATTCACGCTCTCTAAAAGCATACAAAAAGACAGACATCGCCCCCACATCAAGTGCATGGGTTGCCAAAAAGAAAAGGTGTGAAATCACACGATTAAGTTCAAGCAACATCGTTCGAATCACCTGTGCTCTTCTTGGTGCTTCGATGCCAAGGAGTTTTTCCACAGCCAAAGCATAGGCATAGTTATTGGATGTTGAAGCAATATAGTCGAGTCTGTCCGTGGTGGGTAAGAACTCATTGTATGTCATGTTTTCTGCCATTTTTTCGATGCCGCGGTGTAGATAACCGATGTCAGGATAAGCTTTAACAACCTGTTCGCCATCGAGTTCAAGTACCAATCTTAGCTGACCATGTGCAGAAGGGTGTTGGGGGCCAAAGTTGATAACCATTGTATTGTCATCTCGTTCGAAATTGAGGTTTTCAAAAAATGGTGATAATTTATTTGCTACTTGCATACGCTCCCCTATCTTCGCTTGTCTAAAGTTTTAGACTCTTTTTTGTTGTAGTTTACAAGCAATGTTTCACTGTATTCAATCTCTTTTTGCGTTTCACCAGCCGTATTGTCTACGCCAAATGGCACTTCATAGCCGATGCGTGCAAAGCGTTTGGTATCATGTCTGTCTACTTTGGCGGGGTCTCTGTTTTCTGGCCCGATGATATCTCTGTATTCTTTCCCAAAAATCTTATCGACTTCATACCATGAAGCGAACTCATCACCCTGCAACGGATAGGTTTTAAGCAAAGGATGCCCTTCCCAGTCATCGGGCATCAATATACGCTTGAGGAAAGGATGGTTATTGACTTTGATGCCGAACATATCGAACATTTCACGCTCTGCAAAATTGGCTGAGTTAAAAAGCGGTACGATACTCTCAATGGCTTCACCTTTTTTAATGCGGCACAGCACTCTTACTCTTTTGGCTTCATTGACATTGAGCAGTTGATAAAAGAGTTCAAACTCACCGTCTTTTGCTAGATAATCCACGGCAGACTGCTCTGAACACTGCGTATAGCCACATGTTTCTTTGAGTACCTTAATAACTGCAACATTGTCTCTTGCCTCAATGTGTACAATCAACTGCCCAAGCTCCACATGAGCCTCTTTTACCAGCACGCCAAGCGTTGCTACCACGCCTGTAAAATGCGTATCCCTAACCTCTTCTCTAGGCACACGAGGTGCAACCCAAAATCTGTCTGTATAATACGACTTGCCCTGTACATTGTCTTTTGGTACATATTTACGCATTAGATTAACCTCGCTCTTTTACCTGTTTGATGGGTCAAATCCTGTTTGGTATTTTTCTTCATGTTTGCAGACTCTCTACGAATCTTTTTTTGAAGCATCATCATCGCATACTGCAGTGTCTCAGGACGAGGTGCACATCCTGGCAGGTAAATATCCACAGGGATAATACGATCCACCCCTTGCACGGTGGCGTAAGTGTTAAACATACCGCCCGTGTTGGCACAACTTCCCATAGAGATAACCCATTTAGGTTCTGTCATCTGGTCGTACAGTCTTCTTGCAAACTCCGAGTGCTTTTTGGAGAGTGTGCCTGCAAGTATCATCACATCGGCTTGTCTTGGAGAGGCTCTAAAAATGGTTCCCATACGGTCAAAGTCATAGCGCGATGCACCCGAGGCCATCATCTCAATAGCGCAACAAGCAAGCCCATAAGTCAAAGGCCAAAGCGAGTTTGAACGCCCCCAGTTTACCAATTTGTCTACCGAAGTCAGTGCTATCGGCAAGCCAGCTGAACTGGCATAATTTACTTGATGCTGTGCCATTCAAGTGCTCCTTTTTTCCATGCATATACAAATCCAATTGTAAGCAGCATGATGAACAATATCATCTCTGCAAATCCAAACCATCCGAGTAACCTAAAGTCAATCGCCCAAGGAAACATAAAAATAATCTCCACATCAAACAAGATAAACAAAAGTGCTATGAGGTAAAACTGGGTAGAAATCGTATTAGGTTGTTTCGTGACTTCTGGGCCACACTCATAAATGCTGAGCTTTAGCCTTTCCGTGTCAAGCCGCGCCAATTTTCGCGAAACAAAACGCGCCAACCACAAAGTGACAGGAAAAGCCACTGATGTGAGCACAAATAAAACAAAAACACCGAAATACGGGTGTTCTGTAACTACATGAGTCATACTGATTCCTTAAGTTTTTTCTTCTATATTATAAGACATTATGACTATATAAAAGAGTTTTTTAGAATATTTGTCTCATACTACCGCAAAGATGTTTAAACTCCATTGGCGATGCAGATGCCCAAAAGGATTCGCTGTGGCATGTAACGATGTGAAACAAAGGATTTACGGGTACAATATCTTAAAAAATGATAATAATTATAAGGAGATACAAAGTGTCTTTACTCAACAAATACTCCAACATACTCTACTGGATAGCCATGGCAGGTCTGCTTTTTTGGTTTGCCTATTCCAAGGGATGGATACTTGCCAATTTTGAATCCATAGATGCCAAACAAGCCCTGCATCTACTTGAAAACGACAGCAATACCAGTCTACTGGATGTACGAACCATAGAAGAATACAAAACAGGACATCTTAGAGATGCAACCCTCATCCCCGTTCAATCTTTAGAAGATAACCTAGGGTTGCTTCGCCAAGACAAAGATAAAAAAATCATTGTCTATTGCGCAAGCGGAAACAGAAGCGTAAGCGCTTCACGCATCTTGCAAGAAAAGGGATTTACCCCACTCAATGTCAAAGGTGGCATCATCGAACTGAAAAATGCCAGTGCAACACTCGTCCAATAATCAAATCAAACCTTAAACCCCATACTCTTCGAGCCGTCAAAACTGCTTCCGAGTTCTTTTTCTATCTCTTCGAGGAAATCTTGCAGGCTGAAGACACTCTCATCTCTGACTGCGACTTTGTAGGCGGTATTTTTGATGATGAGATTGATCTGTCCACCCGTGAGTTCATGCCCTGTAAGGTCTTCGATGGTAAAACCCTCTTCATAGTCTGCGTTTTCAGGTAGC
Source organism: Sulfurovum sp. (assembly GCA_020726105.1). Classification (GTDB taxonomy): domain Bacteria; phylum Campylobacterota; class Campylobacteria; order Campylobacterales; family Sulfurovaceae; genus Sulfurovum. Next base: position 37,191 of record DYTF01000004.1, read on the forward strand.
ATAAATTGCCAAAGCATGAGACGCTGTCTTTTGCCTGGTTTTTTAAACTCTATCTTGTGGTTGAAACGGCGTGAAAAGGCTTTGTCGATATTGCCCAGAAGATTCGTCGTTGCGATGAGGATGCCTTCAAACTTTTCGATTTGTTCCAAAAAGATATTTTGCATCTGGTTGTGCATCTTATCGGCTGAGCTTCCTGTGCCTTCACTTCTGGCACTCAAAAACTGATCCGCTTCATTGAGCAGTAAAATAGGCTCTACTTTTGCTTTAATGCTCAACTCTTTAAAGTCATCAAATATCTTACGAACATTTTTTTCACTCTCACCCACATACATGGAAAGGATTTTTGAACAGTCAAAAGACAAGATGGGCTTTTTGAGTGTTTTTGCCAAAGACATTGCCGTCATCGTTTTCCCCGTACCTGCTGCCCCGTAAAATATAATCCGTGCATCAATGCCTTTTTTGTCCTTGATGCCCCACTCTTTGAGCTTCCTGAACACTTCTTTATCAACCTGTTTGATGACATTATCGAGTGTTTCTCTGGTTTTAGGGTGCAATACCACATCATCAATGGTGGTTGTGGGCTTGAGGTACTCAAAGATTTCTTGGTCTTTCACCAGTGCATCCAGTTTGAGTTTGGTGACTTTTTTGGTTTTGCTGGAGTGGATGATGCGCTGCATCACCTCTTCTTGTAGGTAAAACGAACGGCTGACCCCACCAAACATATTGAGTATCTCTTCATAGTCGATAATCTCTTCACTGATGAGCCTTGCACCATCTTCAAGCAATGAGCGGTTTTTGATCTTGTCGTATTCATCAAAAGAGATAAGTTCTATGAGCGTGTTCATCTCTCTGAAATGCCCTTCCCCGCCCGAATACTCCTCTTTAAGTAAAGCCAAAAAGATGCGCTTTTCTTTTTCATCTAGCTCTTTTTCTTTAAAAAACTCTTCTACCACGATGGGGGCTTCGGTCATCTTAACACGCTCTTCTATGCGGGTCGTAAGCAGTGAGAGTTTGTTTTTTAGCCGTCCGATGCTCAAAGAGTTGTCCGCAAAACCTTGTTTAAATGTGGCGATGTTATGCAAAAGGGCGACCATATCAAACTGATCTTGAAGATACTCCAGATGATCGGTGTAGGGTTTTATCTCTGGGAGCAAAATCTCCAAAGATCCTTCTTCAAGCAACCTCAACAAAGAGATGCTCGGTGTCACTGATGTGCTTAGAAGCTCCAACTTGGATGACTCATGGGCTTTCATCTGACCAAAACTGACCTGAATCATCCAGCCCAAGTCCAAAAGATTTTTCACCAAATCCAACTTTTCTAGGTACACATACCCGTTTGCTGAAAAATGCTCCTGAAGCATCTCAAGCACAGACACTTCTTCCAGCCCAGATACATAGCGTTTGCACAGATACTGCACGAGTAACGCTTCTTCTTCTGTGCATTTTAAGTGTTCAAAAATCGATGCCTTGCTAACATCTTTTGTTTCAATAAAGTCAATCAAGTGTTTCAATCAGGAGTCCTCATAAGTGAAGTATGGGTTTTAGTATAACAAAGTTTTGCTATACTTTGAGGCATACGAACACCCTTTGTATAGTCAACACACCAAAGCGAATCCTATTGATGTCTTTATTTAAAACTCTTTTTTCAAAACCGCTTTCACTCACACTGAGCGTTACTTCAGCCAATGGATTTCACCTCAGACCCGTAGCGCAATTTTGCACGCTAGCCAAAACCTTTCCCTGTTCTCTTAGCGCTTCATTTAAAGACAAAACAGTCGATGCCAAAGCCCTCAATGCACTGCTTTCACTCTCACTGGAGAAAGGAGACAGCTTCAGACTGAGTGCAAAAGGAAACAAAGCAGACAATGCACTTGAGGCACTTGCAGTATGTTTTAGAGCGCTCATGAAAAACGACAAAGAAGAAGACAGCCAAAAGAAAAGTTCGCACCCCTATCTTGGCAAGACAATAGAAGCAGCAATCATCTTTAGAGGTGTAGCCGTAGCCCCTGTGCATCATCACTCACACAAAGAGGACTACAACAAAAACGAGTGTACTTTCAAAGAGGCTTTAGATAAAAGCATGGATGAGCTAGAAAGACTATACCTAAAGCATAAAGAAAAGGAAAATGGCACTATCTATCTGGCACAAAAAGAGTTACTCTTTGCTTTAGGCAGCACTTCTGCAACCCTAAGCGAGTTTGAGCAAAAGATACAGAAGGAGTCCCAAAAACTTACAGGTACTATGCTGGACTCTAAGCGCAGCGACTATCAAGACATTTTACAGCGAACCAAAACACATTTAGGATTTAACACAGAGGTCATTTTCCCTGATGTCCCTTTTATCCTTGTGAGTAAACATTTACTGCCAAGCGAGGTGGACACACTCAAGCATACGAAAGTTGCAGGCGTGATACTCCAAGAAACTGCTCTTAATTCTCATACTGCTATCTTACTTCGCGCGGCTGGGATTTGTGCAGTGATTTGTGATGCGGTACTGATGCAAAATGAGACGATTATACTGGATGCAAATGCAGGTGTCATCTTGCAAAACCCCGCCCGAGAAGATGTAGAAAAAGCGTTTCAGCGTCAAAGCACAGAGCAAGCACAAAAAACACTCAGTGCACACAATCGTTTCCAAAAGGCATACACAACCGCAGGCAAACCCATCCAAGTCCTTGCCAATGTTTCAGATCTGGCTTCGGCGGAGAAAGCCAAAGAACAAGGTGCGGAAGGCATAGGACTGTTGCGTTCTGAGTTTTTATTTAAGAGTGAAAAACCCACCTTTATAACACAGAAAGAGGCATATGAAAGTATATTTGCGCTTTTTGATGAGATTACGGTTCGTACACTCGATGTGGGTGGAGATAAAGCCTTGCCCTACATCACCCTTCCCCATGAAGACAATCCTTTTTTGGGCGTGCGGGGCATACGCCTACTTCAAACCCACCCAGACATCCTTGAAGAACAGCTCCATGCCCTCTTTCTGGCCGCACAGAGCAAGCCTATCAAAATCATGTTTCCGATGGTAAGCAGTGTTGAAGAGTTTGTGAACATGAAAGACTTTGCACAGGAGATAGCCCAAAAATATGCTTTAGACATCTCACACCTGCGATTTGGCATTATGATAGAAGTACCTTCTGCGCTTTTTTTACTTGAAGCCTTCAATGAAGTGGTTGATTTTTACTCCATCGGCACCAATGACTTAACACAGTATCTTTTTGCCATAGAGCGAACCCATCCGCTGCTCAAAACCGATGAACTTTCACCTGTTGTATTTGCAGCTATTGAAATGATTATGCAAAAAGCAACTAAGCCGGTAAGCATCTGTGGGGAACTAGCAGCAAACAAAGATGCCTTGCCACTACTACTTAAACTAGGCATCACCACACTCAGTGTCTCATCTAGCAGCATCGCACAAACCAAAAAGGAGATACGCAATGCTTAATCTGCTTCAGCGCATCGGCAAAGCGCTCATGACCCCCATCGCGGTGCTTCCTGTTGCAGCCCTTTTACTTAGGCTCGGCTTTGGGGACATCTTTGATGGTCAAACGGCAGAGGTGATGAAAGCTGCAGGTGAGGCTGTCTTTTCCAATCTTGATTTACTCTTTGGTATCGGTATCGCTTATGGGCTTGCTAAAAACAACGATGGAGCTGCGGCACTTGCAGGGGCTATCGGGGTGCTTATCGCCAAAGCAGTTTACAGCACCATTGATGCTGATGTCAATATGGGTGTCTTTGTGGGCATCATCATGGGTGTACTAGCAGGCATACTCTATAACCGTTTTCATGCCATCAAGTTACCTGAATTTCTAGGTTTTTTTGGAGGCAAACGCTTTGTGCCCATCATCACGGCTCTTTGTGCTATCGTTGTTGGGGTATTAGCAGGCTATTTTTGGCATATTGCCCAAAGCGGTATCGATATGTTTTCCCATGCCATCATCGGACTGAACGCTTTGGGTACATTTATCTATGGGGTGCTTAACCGCTTACTCATACCTTTAGGACTGCACCATATACTCAACTCCGTTTTCTGGTTTCAACTTGGCGAATACAGCTACCTCAAAGACGGCGTACAAACCATTGCCAATGGGGATCTGCAGCGTTTTTTTGCCGGAGACAAAAGTGCAGGTATTTATATGTCTGGGTTTTATGTGGTGATGATGTTTGGCTTGCCTGCTATGGCGTTTGCGATGTATCTTACAACGCCAAAAGTCTCACGCAAAAAAGTGGGAGCTCTTTTGGCTGGCGTTGCGCTCACCTCTTTTCTCACTGGCATCACAGAACCACTGGAGTTTCTTTTTTTATTTGCAGCGCCACTGCTTTTTGTTTTACATGCACTATTAACAGGTCTTGCGCTAGCTAGCGCACAACTTTTGAACATCCATGCAGGATTTGGGTTTTCGGCTGGGTTGATTGATTACCTCATTAACTATAAACTTTCAACAAATCCTTTGCTTATACTTCCTCTGGGGGTCGTCTTTGGTCTGGTTTACTTTGTGAGTACTTATTATGCTATCAAGCTTTTTAAGATTAAATTGTTTGAACAAAGCAGTCAAGAAAAGGCAAGTTTAAATGACACTGAAGCCCTTGCATACATCAAGGCACTCGGAGGAGCGGCAAATATCAGACTCACTGAAGCATGCATCACCAGACTTCGCATGAGTGTGGGTGACAGCAGTCTATTGCTAGATGAAGACTTTAAAGCGCTAGGAGCAAAAGGGGTCATCCGCCCCGATAAACACTCCATACAGATTGTACTAGGCACGAAAGCAGAATCTGTTGCAGAATCCATCAAAGAAGCACTTAAGTCCTAAAACTTACTTTTTCTTTTTGGGCATCTTGAGTATGATGAAAAATGCAATTAAAATAACACCGTACACAACATAATGATAGACATTGTCACTCTGTGGCATCACTGTACCTCCATAATCATATCTTGGCTCTTGACACTCTTGAGCCGTTTGTCAATCTGTCTGACATCACTCTCATCAGAGATGACAATAGGGGTGACAGAGTCTTTGGCATGCGCTTTGATATACGCCAAATCTACACGGATAATGGGATCCCCTGCTTTGACACGGTCTCCCTCGTTTGCCAATCGCTCAAAGCCTTCTCCTTGAAGTGCTACCGTATCAAGTCCAATATGCACCATCACTTCAAGGTCTTTAGATGACTTGATGCTATAAGCATGATTGGTAGAAAATATTTTTGTAATCACTCCATCTATGGGCGCAGTAAATATATCTGACATGGGGATAATCGCTACCCCATCACCTGCTAGTTTTTGAGAAAATACCTCATCGTCGATGCTTTCTAGTGCGACGACTTGACCGTCACATGGTGCATATATCTCTCTTTTTTTACGACTCAAAAACCCAAACATATCTCTTCCTATCGTGTGTATTTTGTTTCGCCCATGATAATCGTTGTTATGATACTAAAGTTTTCATCAAAGATGACGATATCTGCATCATAGCCAACTCTAAGTTCACCTTTTTTGATTCCCAGCTTTTGCGCAGGCGCTTTTGTGGCTGCATTGACAACCTCTAGTAAACCCATAGTGGTATGTTCTCTCATGTTTGACAATGCCTCATTCATCTTTAGCACAGAGCCTGCGAGCGTTCCATCTTCTAACACTGCTTTACCATCATACACCTCAACATGCTGTCCACCCAAATCATACGCGCCACACTTCATGCACCCCGCACGCATGGCATCGGTGATGAGGATGAGTTTTTCTTTTTTCATCCGATAAACGAGTTCAAGCACAGAAGGATGGGTATGAACCAAATCAGCGATTATGTCACAACTCACATCAGAGTCAAAAACCGCTCCCACAATGCCGGGACTTCGGTGATGATAGGGGGTCATGGCATTAAACAAGTGTGTGGCATGGCTCATGCCCCAGTCAAATCCCTCTTTACACTCCTCATAGCTTGCATCTGAATGCCCCACACTCAAGACAATATGGGGGTAGCTTGACACTATTTGCTTGACAAACGCCTCTGCTCCCTTTACTTCGGGTGCGAGAGTCATCATCTTGATGTCTCTCATATATGGCGCGATTAGCCCCATGTTGGGTGCTTGCACGAAGTCTTTATTTTGTGCACCATGACGGGAAATGTTGATAAAAGGCCCTTCAAGATGCACCCCAAGTATTGTCGCCCCCGTAACACTTTTAGCATGATTTTGCACATTTTGTAATGCTTTGTCAATCGCTTCGTTTGACATCGTCATCGTGGTTGCCAAAAAAGAGGTGACACCGGTTTGAAGTAGCGTAGTAGAAAGTGTCTCCAAGGCTTCAGGGCTTGCATCCATCACATCTGC
>DYTF01000041.1:0-12831 GCA_020726105.1 Sulfurovum sp.
TTTTCACCCAAACCCCGTCTTGACACCCACCCAGCATTTAGGCTAAATCCAATTTTTGCGTCTAAAAAAGTATAGGGGTAAGACAGCCGTAGCAATCATCACTGCGATTGAAAGCAGATATCCGTACTTCCATTTAAGCTCTGGCATAAAGTCGAAGTTCATCCCGTAGATGCTTGCTACCAGTGTTGGAGGCAGAAAAATCACATTCATGATGGCAAAAATTTTGATGATTTTGTTTTGTTCAACCGTGAGGAGTCCGAAGAAGATATTTTGGAGATTTTCTATGCGTTCAAAATTGAAATCGGTGTATTCTATGAGGGATTTGATGTCTTTGAGCATGATTTCAACCTCTTTTGCGACGGCTTCTTTGCATTTGGTGGACTTAAGAAAAGAGCTTAGAATGCGCTGCTTGTCATTGAGGTTTTCACGAATTTTCATGTTTAACTCTTCAAGTAGTGAGATTTTCTCAAGTATGTCGTCATTTTTTATCAGTAGTTCATCATCATGATTGACATAGTCTGCAAAAATATGTTTGCGTAAACGGGCTATGTCTTGGGACATTTTTTCTATCACATCTGCATCAATATCGATACGAATATCTAAAATATGACTAAAAACATCATACCCGCTCTCAAAAAGAAGGGGTGTAGCGACTATTTTTCGGCTAAACTCATCAAATGACTTGAGTGAAGTCGTGCGTATCGAAATCAAAATATTCTCTTGAAGAAAAAATGAAACCGTTTCGTTTTGGGGATTTTTATCTGTATCAATCAAGAAAAAGCTGTTAATCTCAATATGATTTTCCTCCTCCCAATAACGAGAACTCATCTCAATCTCTTCGCTCTCTTGTTTGGTTGGAAGCGTGATATTGAATGTTTTTTCAACATGGGCTATCTCATCTTCTGAGGGAGTCGAGATGTCAAGCCAAAGTATGTGTGCGATATCCTGTTTTTTTAGGCTAGGCAACAATTCAAAAACTTCAATGACATCCGCATTTTTTACATAATATTTAACCATAATGTTTGACCTCGATAAGTATGATTTGTAAAAGGTCTGGACAAACTGTGAAACCCTATTGACTCATTTTATCAAGAGTTCAATATTAACCGCATTAAGTGTCTAAGGAGTCTTGACCTCAATCTAAATCTTGCCTTGGTGTCCACACTCATCCTTCAATAAGCTCAAATATAAAAGGTTGAACTTCTCAGCAACTTGAGTGCATGCTCTATCTTCTCTTCTAACATCGCTTCATGTTCGCATAAAAGCGGGTCGGTATCGAGGGCGGTATTGCTTGCGTGTTTTTTGATGTGTGTCAAGATGAGGGCACGCTCTTTGCAGTTTCGCCATTCGCGCAAGGGTTTAAGCAGGATGTTAAGCTCATCTACAATCGTCTGTACCTCTTTTTCGCCGATGATATGGAAAAAATCTTCCAAATGTGTCTGGATACAGTCCAAAGAGGCATAGAGCTGTTCAAGCAATGGCTCATCATAGCCTTCTTTGGTTTGGGCTAACAATTTTTCAAACCGTCTCAAATGTTTCTTGACTGCACTCTTCACCTCTTTCTGCAAAGAAGTAAAGCGCACAATCTCACCCTCATGCAGCTCTCGTGATAGTATCTGAATCAAATGCACAAATGGTCTTGAAAGCAGCATTTGCATCACGGCTCTCTCTTCTTGTGTCGTGAGTTCTTGTAGTTCACTGTAGAGACTCATCTTGGCATCTTCGCGTGTAACACACAACTCATCCAAGAAGTAAAGATAGCGCAAAAACTTCGTCTCTTCATGATAACGCGACAAGAGATTGACACAAAAACGCTGCACATACGGGCTGAAAAGATCTGAAAATGTCTCCAAAATGGTAGCTGTACGGCGTAACAGCACACGCAAACGATGCAGTGTTGCACTGCTATGTTTGTTCTGAAAGGCTACTTTATAGTAGTTAAGAAGGCGGATGTTTTTATAGAGTATCAGCGTTACCCCGTCACGCACATACAGCCGTGTAGGAACTTGCCAAAAGAAGAGGTTAGAGGCTTCAAACGCATCGATTTGCCCATACATTTTGTCGAGATTGTACTCCATCGGTTTACCATAAAGGCTCAAGGCTTCTTCAGTGTATTTTCCATCTTTGCTCGTTTCCTTGAGTATAAATGGCTGCAAGGTCTCCAAGACTTCAGACTCACGCGCAGACTTTTCGCTCACAAAAGTAGCAACAAGGATGCAAAGCCCCTCAAGGCTTCTTTCATACATTTGAAACGCAAACACTTCATCTTCAATGTTGACCGTACTCACATTTTTAACCAGTTTGATGCCCACGCGTTGGTCACCGTGCGAAAGATAAACCTCTTGACTCACGGGCACAACGCTTTGCCCCTCTTCTTTACTGATGATTACTTTGGTGTAGGTGTCGGGAAAATGTTTGGCGTAGTAGCACTGTGTGCCGATATCGGGCTTGACATAAAACTGCTCTATCTTGGCTGTTGCAACTGTCTGTTTTTCGAGCCAGCGCCCAATGTCTGCCGAGATGAGAAATGTCTGTTGTATTGTGTTCATGGGGTGATTATAACCAAGTATGCTTCTGCTTAGCTTCATCTTGTTGGACGCTTTTGAAACACCGCGCCAAAGGGTAAAAATTGACACAATGACACAATTCAACTATAATCAACCCTACGCTTAAACTCGGGGGATACCATGCACGCTGCAGCAACATTTTTGGTTAAAACATTCTTTCAAGCTCCTATCAAAGGCTATCAGTATATCTCCAAAATGCTGCCTGCATCCTGTCGCTATTATCCGAGTTGCTCAGAGTATGCCGCGTGGCAGTTTGAGTTCAATGCCCCGCATACAGCATTATTAGAGAGTTCTCTGCGCATTTTGCGTTGCAATCCCTTCTTTAAAGGTGGCATCGACTACCCCCTTGTAAGGTTTGTACCGCCCAAACACAGCTGTTTACTCAGACTTAAACCTTTTTGTGGCAAAATCAATATCATTTATTGGCTGGTGCCAAAAAGTGCCAGTAAAACCAATACATGCTACGCTCTAGTAAAGGATTTTGATGTCATTAACGCTTCTAAGCCCGCTTGATATGCACTTGCACCTCAGAGATGGGGAAATGCTTGCAAATATTGCCAAAGAGAGTGCTCACACCTTCTCTGGTGCGCTTATCATGCCCAACCTTGTACCACCTGTAAGTACCAAAGAAGAAGTCATAGCCTACAAGCAGCGCATCATGGCGGCCATTGGGCATGAGACCTTTACGCCTTACATGACTCTTTTTTTCAAACCCTCTTACGACAAAGCTTTTTTAACATCCATTAAAGACGAGATTACCGCCATTAAACTCTATCCTGCAGGTATCACCACCAATTCTGAAGGGGGCGTGAGTGGTTTTGATGTGGAAGAGTTGCGCCCTGCTCTGGAAGCTATGAGTGAGCTTGGCATCCCCTTGTGTGTTCATGGTGAGACGGGTGGCTTTGTGATGGACAGAGAAGCAGAATTTGTCAGTATCTATGAAAAACTGGCAACCGCATTTCCTAAACTCGTCATCATTATGGAACACATCACCACCAAAGCAAGTGTTGAGGCCTTGGATAGGTTTGAAAATCTTTATGCCACCATTACTGTACACCATCTGCTCATTACGCTAGATGATGTAGCGGGTGGCATGCTCAAGCCCCATCTGTTTTGCAAACCCATCGCCAAACGCCCAGAAGACAGAGATGCCCTACTCGAAGTAGCCCTTAAAGGACACCCAAAAGTGATGTTTGGTTCAGACTCCGCTCCCCACCCCAAACACGCCAAAGAGTCTTGCGGTTGTGCGGCAGGCGTATTTACTGCACCTGTGGCTTTACAACTCTTGGCAGAGTTATTTGAAAACAAGCTTGCACCTTTAGAAAACCTGCAAGCATTTATATCTGGCAATGCCCAAAGGATTTACAAACTTAAGCCTCTGGCAAAAACAGTCATGCTAGAGAAAAAAAGCTTTCATGTTCCCTCGGACTATAGAGGTGTTGTGCCCATGTATGCGGACGAACAGATAGCATACAGCATCAAAACCGTAGAGTAAACCAAAAGGAGAAAGTAGATGATTGCAAACAACATAGAAGAACTCATAGGCAATACCCCCATAGTAAGAATCAACGCTCTCTCTAACGAAACAGGTGCGACTATCTTGGGTAAATGCGAATTTATGAACCCAACCTCCTCAGTCAAAGACCGCATTGCATTTAGCATGATCAATGAGGCACTTAAAGCGGGAGAAATCAACCACTCCACAACTATCATCGAACCCACAAGTGGTAACACAGGCATAGGCTTGGCGGCTATCTGTGCGGCTAAAGGCTTAAAACTCATCTTAACCATGCCCGAATCGATGAGTATGGAGCGAAGGAAAATCCTGACACACTTAGGTGCTAAACTCGTCCTCACTCCTGCAGTAGAAGGGATGACGGGTGCCATAGAAAAAGCGACCGCTTTAGAAAAAGAGCTTGACAATGCCAAAGTCCTGCAACAGTTCAACAACCCGCACAACCCCAGTATCCACCGCAGCAGCACTGCACCAGAGATACTCAAAGACACAGAGGGAAATGTAGATATTTTTATAGCCTCTGTGGGTACAGGCGGCACACTCACGGGAACAGCAGAAGTACTCAAAGCACACCTTCCAAACATCCAAATAGTCGCTATTGAACCCTCTGCTTCGGCGGTACTCAGTGGCAAAAAAGCAGGGCCCCATAAAATCCAAGGTATCGGTGCGGGATTTATACCCCAAATACTCAACGCATCCATTTACGATGAAGTGATTGGCGTAAGTGATGAAGATGCTTTTACAATGGCACAACAAATAGCAAGAAGTGAGGGGCTACTCATCGGTATCTCTGCAGGTGCCAATCTGCATGCAGCATACATCCTTGCAAGCAGACCTGAGAACAAAGGCAAAACCATCGTCACTATCCTTTGTGATACGGCTGAACGCTACCTTTCCACTGAACTCTTTAGCTGCTCATGACTAAATGCGAGAAAGAAGCTCCCTTGTTGCTTGAAAGCATCAAGATAGAAAACGGTAAAATATTTAATCTTTCCTACCATCAAGCCCGTTGTGATAAAAGCCGAAAATACCTTTTTGGGAGTAGCGACAAACTTGAGCTCTCAAAAATAATTGATCCACCGCAAACGGGTCTGTATCGTTGTCGTATTCTCTATGGGCATAGCGTGCAGAGTATTGAGTACATACCTTACGCAGCAAAAATCATCACCACCCTTAAAGTTGTTCCCTCCGCTATAGACTATGGATTGAAATATGCCGACCGAAATGCGCTAGATACACTCTTAAAAGCGCACCCAAAGGCAGATGATGTACTCATCGAAAAAGAGGGCTATCTGAGTGATACAACCATAGCCAATATAGCCTTCTATGATGGTCTTCGTTGGTTTACGCCAGAAAAACCTCTACTTGAGGGGACGATGAGAGCCAAATTGATAGATGAAGGATGGCTTCAAGTCAAACAAATCAGAAAAGAAGAACTCCACACCTATTCACAAGTAGCTCTAATGAATGCTATGATAGGATTTAGCATCTTAAATCATCTCAATATCGACTACAAATAAAGGTAAACTTTAATGGAAACACAACTTTTTTATACCCCACAATATCGCGCACTCATGCAAGAACACCTTGCTAAGACAATCGGGTATTTATTTGATCAAAATCAAGAATTTGCAGTCGCGTGTGAAGTGCGACACATCCGCTTTAGCCCTGAACTTCCCTCTTCAATCAAAGATAATTTTGACCACACAGTGCTCTTTATAGTGAGTGGTTTCACTTTTGAGAGTGCACAGCTACACGAGGGGGATTTTACTTTTGAAGCGGGATTTGGAAGTGAAAATTTTGGCTCTGTCGTGTCCGTGCCACTACTAGCAATCAGACAACTGTTTGTAGGCGACAATCCTATCGTCATTAATTTTGCAGAGCCTACACCACTACAAAAAAAAGAAGTGAGTAGACGGGATGTACCTTCAGGTCAAACATCAAAGAAAAATTCGATGGAACTCCTACTTAAAAACCCTGAGAATAAAAAACTCCTCAAGGTCAAAAAACACTCTTAGCAGTGACCTGCTAAGATGAAGTTTACTACCTGATCCACATAGGCATTATGTTTATTTTCTTTGGAGTAAACGATGTAAAATTTTCTTGATATCGTATACCCTCTGAGTCTTGCTTCAAAAAGTTCTCCGCTGGCTACTTCATCTGCAATAGCATATTTTGACAAGATAGACACGACAGGTCTCTCTAGATTTCTCTCGCTTTTTTTGATGGTTTGCAGGACAGTCGTTGTATTGCTCACTTCTGAGAGGACATTAAAACTTTTACATGAAACGCCAAGTTCTTGAAATACTTCTGATACCACTTTGCGTGTATGAGAGGCCTCGTTACGGCAAATCCAATCAAACGCATAAAGCTCTTCTGTTTTTACAATTTTTGGGATAGGCACATTGCTCACCAGAACCAATTCATCTTCAAGCCACTCTCTATAAATCAAGTCATTATCCATAATCGGTGACTCAATCAAGCCCACATCTAGTTTTCTGTCTTTGAGTTTTTCTATAATCTTGTCACTTTGGTCTATGTCTAACTGCACACTGTTATGAATCACTTCCCCTACAGTATTAAGGCATTGCCCAGGGATAATATAGGTTCCTATGGTGTATGATGCACCCAGTCTAAAGGTAAGTTCTTTATTGATAATCTTTAAAACATCCTGTTCTGCGGCATGAATCTCTTTTTCGAGTCTCGTTGCTAGTTTATAGAGCTCTTCACCTTCATTGGTGAGTTTGATACCATTTTTTTTACGCTCAATTGCCTTTGCACCCAAGTATTTTTCAATAAACTTAATCTGCTGTGTCACCGCAGGCTGAGAAATTCCCAATTTTGAAGAGGCTTTAGAAAAACTTCTTTCACGCGCAACAGTTAAAAATGTTTCTAATTTAACAAAATCTTTTAGCATAAATTACTTCCTTTTTTACATCCGCTATACTGCAGACTATGATTATTAATATTATATCAAATTATACTTAATCTAGCATAAGAAACACTTATTTGAATGATTTTTTATTTTAACCATCTAAGGTAAACGGAAAAAATGTTTATGGAGGCTCTAATGATTATAAAGGTACAATAAAGACACTAACTAGGAGTATAAACCCTAATGGAAACACTTTTAGATTCCCTTAATCCATCACAACGAGAAGCCGTTGAGCACATTGACGGTGCGATGCTTATCTTAGCAGGTGCAGGAAGCGGAAAAACAAAAACCCTCACCGCTAGACTGGCATACCTCGTAGGCGAAGTGGGCATAGACCCTGCCAATACCCTTACGCTTACCTTTACCAACAAAGCTGCAGCCGAAATGAGAGAACGCGCACTCAAATTGATGCCAAACTCCCTCTCTTATCCGCCACTTTTGTGCACCTTTCATAAGTTTGGCTTGCTCTTTTTAAAGTTTCATATCGAAAAACTTGGCAGAAGCAATGGCTTTGTTATCATCGACAGTGATGACAAAAAACGGCTGTTACGCTCCATAGCCAAAACACTCAAATGTGAACTTAACCTTGCCTTTATCGCTTCAGAGATTTCAAAATACAAAAACTCCATCCTCTCACCCGAAGTGGTTTTAGAAAAAGCGGAGTTGGCTGACTACCGCCAAGTCGCTGCTATTTACGCAAAGTACCAAGCCAACATTGAAGAAAATAATCTGGTCGATTTTGATGACCTTTTGATGTTGAGTTACAAAATTTTAAGCGAAAATGATGAACTCAGGCGCGAGACAAGTAACCGTTACCGCTACATCATGGTCGATGAGTACCAAGATACCAACGAGTTACAGTTTCAACTCCTTCAACTGCTGGCTTCAGAGCACAACAACCTTTGCGTAGTAGGAGACGATGACCAAAGCATCTACGGCTGGAGGGGTGCGAATATCCGCAATATCTTAGAATTTGCAAACAACTTTAGCACATGCAAAACAGTTAAACTTGAAACCAACTACCGCTCCACAGAGCCCATCTTAGAAGCAGCCAATACCCTCATCGAACACAACTCTACACGACTGGGCAAAAAACTCACTTCACACAAAGGTGCAGGGCAAGAGGTAAAACTACTTCATTCGCTGGATGAGTCCATGGAAGCAAGAGCTATCGCGCGTGAGATTAAAACACTGCTTGAAGAGGGTGTCAATCCTGATGAAATCGCCGTACTCTACCGTATCAACGCACTCTCTCGCTCGCTAGAAGAGGGCTTTGGCAAAGAAGACTTGAGTTTTAAACTCATAGGTGGCATGCGCTTTTATGAACGCTCAGAGATTAAAGATATTATCTCATACCTAAGAGTGCTTTCCAATCCTCATGATGACTTTTCACTCCTGCGTATCATCAACAAACCCAAGCGAGGCGTAGGCAAGGTATCCATCGAAAAACTACAAAAAGCGGCACATGGTGCAGGCTCTTCACTCCTTGGATACATACAAAACTGTTCCACGATTGAACTTGCAGCAGTTTTGAGTAAAAAAGTCTTAACGGCTCTGGAAAAAATGCTGGCAGATATAGCGGTTCTACAAGAAGAGATGCAGCAGACGCCAGGCAATTTTATCACGCTTTTTGAAGAGCACATCAAACTTAAAAGCCATTATGCAGCGATGCCAGATGGCTTTGAGCGCATTTTAAACATTGATGAGTTTTACGGCTATTTTAGAGATGCTGTCATCAAAAACCCTGAGCTTAGCCTTGATGTCTTTCTCAACGATATTTCACTCCAAAGTGACCAAGACCAAATTGGAGACAATGCCATCACTATTATGAGCATTCATGCTGCCAAAGGTTTGGAGTTTGAGCACCTTTTTGTCATCGGGTTAGAAGAAGAATTTTTCCCTCTACTTGGTGAGAGCACCAATATGGAAGAAGAACGCCGTTTGGGTTATGTTGCCATCACTAGGGCCAAATCTGACCTGACCTTGTGTTATGTCGATAGCCGCTTCTATAAAGGTCGCCGCAAGATGATAGACAAAAGCCGTTTTTTAGGTGAAGCGGGTCTCATTCAAGATACCAGTCTAAAAATCACTAAAAGTTCAGCCTTTAAAAAAGGGGATCTGGTTAAACATAAGATTTTTGGCATCGGTCGGGTGCAGGAGGCGAACAAATCGGGTAGAGAGTATAAGCTACTGATTAATTTTGGCGGGAACAAAAAAGAGATACTCAGTTCTTTTGTTCAAAGCATCTAAAGTTGGGTATCCTGCTATGCAAGCAAAATTTCTTTATAGTTCCAACTTTCATTCCTACTTTTTTATAAAAGTAGGCAAAAATCGTCGCAGCTCTCAAATCGCTTCGCTTTCAAGGGTGTTCGCTGCGACAGAAACAAATGAGATGAAAATATGAACAGACTATTTGTTGTCAATAAACCTATCTTTCGTAGTTCTAATGGCTATATGGGGTATGTAAAAAGAAAATACAAAACTAAAAAAGTGGGCTTTTCGGGGACACTAGACCCCTTTGCGACAGGTTGTCTTATCGTCGCTACGGGTCAGTACACCAAACTCTTTCAGTATCTTGCAAAAACGCCAAAAACCTACCGAGCAACCCTTTGGCTGGGAGCCAATTCTGCTAGTCTTGACATCGAAAAAGTGGACAGCATTCAAGAAGTACCTTGCTTTAAAGAAAAAACCATCAAAGAGGCGCTTACTTCGCTTGAAGGGGAGCTTTCCTATTATCCGCCCAAATTTAGTGCAAAAAAAGTGGATGGCAAGCGCGCGTATGCCTTAGCACGCGAAGGTAAAGAGGTGACACTTGGGCCCATCACTTCCACCATCTATACCATCAAACTACTGCACTACACCCATCCTTTTGTGCACTTTGAGGCAACGGTGAGTGAAGGCACTTACATCCGTAGTTTAGGGGCTTTACTTGCCGATATGCTGAGTGTAGATGCCACGCTTTCAAGTTTGCACCGCGTGCATGAGGGTCAGTTTCACTATGAAGACGAAAAAGCACTCAATCCTTTCACGCATTTAGCCCTAGCCTCAAATACTTACACAGGACAAGAGGAAGACCTTGAGTTAGGTAAAAAACTCACTGTGGATGATTTCAAAATCAAAGATGACGGCATCTATCTCGTACAAACTTCTCATTTTTTTTCTATTGTCGAACTCAAAAACGAAGAAGTGCAGTACCGATTGAACCGTATCGAAAAATTTAAAGAGGAGAAATAATGGGCGGGTTTGCAGGTGGTGACGAGGGAGGATACTGGGAAGAAGATACGCTCTTAAAGAAAGTACGCAAAAACAAAAATACTGCACAAGCATTACCAATCAGCATAGAAGGCTCTGTCTACAGCATCAAAGCTTATGCCAAAATCAATATCTTTTTAAAAATCACGGGACATAAAGAAGGCTATCATACCCTACGCTCTCGCTTTATGCGTGTTGAAAATCTCTATGACATAATCACTTTTGTCCCCTGCGAATGCGACACTTTTACCATAGAAGGGTGTAATGAGATACCCCTAGAGTCCAATACCATCTACAAAGCCTACAAAGCACTCAATGAACACACAGGCGACCTTGACATCCTCAACTTTTTTTACCACCACAAAGTGCTTGTCACCAAACGCATCCCTACGCAGGCAGGACTTGGTGGAGGTAGCTCTGATGGGGCAGCCTTTATGCTTTTAGTGAGAGAAGTATGCAATCTACTCATCAATACACGAGAACTCGCACGCATAGGCAGTACCATAGGGGCAGATTTTCCTTTTTTCCTACATAACTACTCTAGCGCCAATGTCAGTGGCTTTGGTGAAATAGTCGAAGCGTTTGATGAAGAGCCACTCAGCGTAGAACTCTATACACCCCCTATCGGATGTGATACTTCTTTGGTCTATAAAACTTTCAAAGAACACTTTTTGGCGCACATCAATCCGAGTACTTTTGCAGGATGGGAGCACATAGATTCAAAAACCTTATTGCACACCTATCAAGATACTGGGTTGCTCAATGACCTCTATAGTGCTGCGTGCATGGCTTACCCACAACTGCAGACCTTAGCGCCACAAGGATGGTTTTTTTCAGGCAGTGGCAGTACCTTTTTCAAACCAAACCACTGATTTTCTTAAACTTTAACGGTTATAATGTTTTCCATTTTAAACACAAAGAAAACACCATGACACCTTTTCATTCCCATCTTTTTGACGAGCTAAAAAAACAAGTACGCAATGCTGGGCTACTCAAGCGTGTACCTGTTCGTGGCTCAATAGAGATGAGTGCTATTATACTCTCCATCACCATCGCTCTTAGCACTGCTCCGCTATGGAATCCTGTACTTTTAGGACTCTTTTTAACTGTCGTATTTACGCGTTCTGTGTTTGTTTCACACGATATTTTGCATCTGCAGTACTTTAAAAATAAAACACTTTCTAAAAAAATCTCTTACCCTTTTTCTGCACTGATACTCTCAAACTCTCCTTCATGGTGGGACTACAAACACAATGTCAATCACCACACCTACTGCAATATCGTCGAAAAAGATGCTGATATTCGCGCGCTTGATGGTGCATTTACCCCTTTTAAAGGCAACAAACCCTTTATCAAAAAGTACAAACATACTATTTTTTGGGGTGCGCTCTTTTTTATGTTTCCTGCATTTATCGCGCAGTCTTACAAATTTGTCATCACACAGAAACTTTGGGGCGAACTTGCACTCATGCTTCTGCATTGGCCTCTGATATGGGGAACGCTGCTCTATCAAATAGGGGCAAGCGATACACTCATCGTAGCACTGACACTGAACTTTGTGCTCTCCCCATGGCTAGCATTTGGGTTCATTACCAACCATTTGGGCTGTGAGACCTTTCATGAAGAAGAGGCAAAACACTTCTCTTGGCTGGAGCTACAGATGCGAGGAAGCCGCTCTCTAAAAGGTGGCGGTTTCATCCACTGGTTTTATGGCGGACTCAATACCCAGATAGAACACCATCTCTTCCCCAAAGCCCCACGCTTTCATCTTTTAAAAGTACAGAAACTCACCAAAGCCTTTGCACTAAAATACAACCTTCCCTACTTTGAAACCACACCCCTACAAGCCTATATCCAAATCAACCAAGCCCTTAAAGCGTATTGATTAGGGCTTCTCTTTTTTGGCTATCATGACCAGATAAACCGCTTCCACTTTAGCCCGCGCCCAAGGCGTTTTTCGCAAAAATTTTAGACAAGAGTTGATGCTAGGCTCATGTTCAAAACAGTTTATGTTCACAAACTGAGCCAACAGTTCCCAGCCATAATGCGCTTGCAATGCTTCGAGTATCTGCTTGAGGGTGATGCCGTGCAGCGGATTGTTTGGATGTGCTTCAGGCATGTACTTCCTTGTTTTGCCAATGCACTTCTTTGGCTTTGCTTACTTTTGCATACCCTTCAAGCAGCCTCTGATGTCTCGTAAAGCCTTCCAAACTAAGCCCTGGGGTATGCAGTCCATAAAAGTGTTCTTTACCTTCGATGACACCCAGTGCTGTTGCCACCAGTTCAGGCGTGTAGAGTTTTTCTAGTGCATCTCTATACTGCTCTAACTTTCTTTTTTTATCCATTTTAATCTCAATCAGTGCATGCAAACACCGATAGTATTTTTTTCGTTCCAAAGGTATCTGCGCGATGTGGATACACCAGTTGTGCCACGCATTTGCTTCTTCATACTCACCCAGAGCTATACAGAGCATCGCTTTAAGTTCACCTAGCTGTAAGGTTTCCCACACCGTCCCACTATCAGGTGCCACACCAATGAACTCTGCTACCTTTTGCATATC
>DYTF01000041.1:12931-15087 GCA_020726105.1 Sulfurovum sp.
GGCGACTTCATCGAGGTTAAAACTAGGGGCTTGAAACTCATTGCCTCCGTTTATATCTGCAAGTTCTCTGCCTTGTAAAAGTTCTGTTATCGTTCGCTCTAGTGCTACTTCAAAACAAGGATGCGCACCAAAAGAGGCAAACACAGAAGCATCATCAGGGTTCATCAGCGTCACTGAAATCACTGGAAACACACCTCCAAGCGAGGCATCTGCTAAGCGAAGATGATAGCCCTTTGCCAAAAATGCCTCTATAGAAGCTTTAATGTGAGGAAATCGCTCAATGACTGCATCGGGAATCATCGGTAGACAAATCCCCTCAGCAATAACTTTGTTTTTAACATAGCGTTCACAGATTTCAGAGAGTGCTTGCACTTTGGCTTCATTCATCGTATTGCCCGCTGACATGCCGTTGCTGACATAGAGATTTCCGATGATATTGACAGGAAAATACACTTTTTTTGCATCACGAACCCGCTCAAACGGCAAGGCACAAATACCGCGTTTGCCATCGCCCGAATTTAAGTCAAAAAGCTTCGTAGCGTCCAATTCGTCATGCGGATTGTAAAAGCCCCACAATGCCTCATCCAGTAGCCCATCTGGTCTTTCATCTGCATCACAGTCAAACCAGCACTCATCGGGGTAATGCACAAATGGGGCATTTGCTACCGCTTCACCCAAATAGTAGTCTGCAAAAAAATAATTACACGAAAGGCGCTCAAAAAACTCACCCAAGGCACTCGCCCGCGAAGATTTTTCACATGCGCCTTTGCCGTTGGTGAACATCATTCTGCAAGAGTTATCGTGGATATGTACCGAGTAGACATACGGCACAGGATTTTTCCATGATGCTTCTTCTATCTGTATGCCTAAAACGCTCAACTTATCGGTCATGGAAGCAATAGATGTTTCCAAATCCCACTCTTTGCCTTTTATAAATGTCTTTTCACTCATCTACGACCTTTATTTTTTGTTTCGATACGCTTGAGGTGTGTATCGGTACCGCTTGACAATATCTACAATAAAAGTATCACGCAGAAAATTGCGTCCTATGAGTACAGGATAGGTGTAGGCATCACGGTTATTGAGATTGACCTCAATGTTGCGCGACACATTTCCTAGCGTGATACGCATCTTGACTACAAAACGCGTTTGGGGGGGTTTGTTGTGCCGTTTTATCTGCACCGTGGAGATAACGCGTTTTGTGATGGTGTACCCTTTAGTGCCCGAGATACAGTCAAAACGAACCCACTGTTGCCCTTTTCGCATAAATGCTGTGATGTTTCTGGCATCGACGGAGGTCGTTTTGGCTCCTGTGTCAATGCGTGCTTTAAGCACCATGTCGGGTGGTATGATTCTCACATTTTCGACTGCACCGATGATGGTTTTGTCTGTTTTTGGCTTCTTTATGGGACTTTTGGGCGCAGCATAATGTTGCATCAAATGGGGCACTGCTTCTAAGGCAAAGGCAGGGGTTAAGATGAAAAAAAAGCAAATCAGCCAACATGCGCGGTATTTGTCTTGATTTCTCATCTTAGCACTCCCCGAATTATTGCGTCATTATAGCAGAACAAAGCCTCTAGCCCAATTTATGTTATAATGCCAAAAATCTTCCAAAGGACACCCTTGGGCATCAACATCGTCGCGCAAAACAAAAAAGCCAGACATGATTATGAGATACTCGAAAAATTTGAAGCGGGTATTGTGCTTGTCGGTGCGGAGGTCAAAGCACTGCGGGCAAAACGCGCCAATCTTGCCGATGCGTATTGTCGTTTCATCCAAGGTGAACTGCACATCATGAATGCACACATCGCGCATCTTGAAACCACCGTCAAGTTTTATGTCCCCGACACACGCGTACCCAGAAAACTGCTACTACACAAAAAAGAACTGGCAAAACTCTTTGCTAAAGTCCATAAAGACGGGTACACCATCGTACCTTTGATGATTTACTTCAACGAAAAAAACCTTGCCAAAGTCAGCATCGCCATCGCCAAAGGAAAACAACTTCACGACAAACGCGCCGACATGAAAGCCAAAACCCTAGACCGAGAAGCACAACAGTCTATGAAAAACAGAGATTAACCCTCCACCACCGCTATCTCTTCATCACTCAAATCATAGAGTTTATAGACCATTTGGTCGATTTTGTTTTCTAG
>DYTF01000097.1 GCA_020726105.1 Sulfurovum sp.
TTTTTGTTGCCATTGTTTTAGTATTTTGTTCCATCCATTTCAAATCATCTCTATTGGTAAGTGCCAATTCTTGTAAAGTTTTTAAATCAGCTTTATTTGAATTGATAGTTTTAAATTCATCTACACCATCGATTTGCGTATCGTTTGTCAAAAATTTAAGATAAGCAAGAGCAAGTCCATATTGATTTTTAGAGTCAAGCATCATCGTGTTGATTTTCATATCATACACCTCTGCTTGTTGGATATCGATATTTGTTGTATATCCCTCTTTAAACATCTCCGTTGCAAGATAAACAAAAGATGTCGTTGCCTCTTTTACTTTACTAATTGCAGTGATGAAATATTTTGCCGCAACTGCTCCATTGTAAGCTTTGAGCACTTCAAGTTGGAGTTGTTTTTCATCAAAGTTGTATTTTGCTTCATTTGCTTTCACTTGTAAAGCAGACATCTCTTTTGCGCTTTGGAGTTTGTACCCTGTAAAAATTGGAAGTTCGTAAGTGAGTTTTGTTTCAAAGTTTGTTCGTGCTTCTGGATGATTTAAATCATTTGGAGTAGTGGCTAATAATGTAGGCATACCAGCTGGTGTCATAAGTGCTGGATTAAATTCACTAAATCCAAAATCACCAAAAGTTGCTTCCCTTGCTCCAAGTTTCATCCCAAAAACATTCATAGCGTTATTTGATTTTGCTATGTTTTCATTAAAAGTAAGATTTCCTAGCTCATATCCTTTTGCATTTCGTAAATTTACTTTACTTGTTTCGATATCAAGTTTTTTGGCTTTGAGCTCTTTATTATTGGTGAGTGTTTTTGAGAGTGCCTCTTCAAAACTAATTTGGGTTGCAAAAAGTGAGCTAGTTGTTAGCAAAAAGAGTAGTTCTTTTCTCAATGTGTACCTCCTATAGGTTCGAGATAATTTGTTATTGTTTTTTTTAAATCGTAGTTTTTTGTACTAATACTTATAGTAAAAAAACCAATAATCGTATCAAAAATCAATCCACCATCAAATTTTTCTGAGATATTTTCAATCACACAGATATATTTATTTCGTAAATTTTCATGATAGTCAAGCATAGTATCAGATGGCGATGAGAGTGTTGTTATTAAAAATTGTTTATAGATCTCTTTTTGCATAGAAATCTTTTCATCATCACTTAAAAAGATCTCAAAAATGGAAAAAAGCTTCTCTTTTGGTGTATGGTTTTGATTATCGAAAGAGAGAAGATTGTTATCGTATTCCTCTTGTAAACACTCCATTAAGACCAAAATAATATCCTCTTTTTTTTCAAAATATTCATACACTGTCCCTTTCCCAATCCCAGCTTGTTGGGCAATAGCATTGACGGTAATATTTGAAAATCCATTTTTTGCAAAAAGTTCACAACATGATTTTGCGATATTTTTTCTTTTGAGATCTTTTTTTATCATCATACCCTTTCTACTATTCCGACCAATGGTCGGAAAGCAAAACTATAGAGAAACTTCCCTTAAAAGTGAATAAAAATACAATGATATATTTAGAAAAAAGAGAATAAAAAAAGGTGGCATCTCTGCCACCTTGAGAATCTTAGAAAGAAAAGATTTTAGAATCTATAGCTTATAGAAGCTCTAAAGTCTGATGCTTCTACAACATTTAAAGGATTTTCAGGATTTCCCTCATCTCCAAAGAACATATTACTTCCAGCATAGTCATAATCTATTTTTGTATATCTTAGGTCAAAAGAAAGCGCTTTATTGATTGGTTTTGTATAGTAAGCTTCTATAGCAGTACCACGAGCAGCAATTTTACTACCTATCATAGTATCTTCACCATAAGTTACAGCTCTCCAGTATTTACTCCCTTTATTCCATTCAAATCCAATTCTTCCGTCTTCAGTTAAAAGACAAGGCATATTTACACCTATCCAAGTTGATGTACCAGTTTGTGAATCAGTTGAACCAAGCATTCGGTTCATATTACCACCTGGTTTAGTTTTTGATTGAGCAATAGAAGCAAAGAATTTCGTATTATCCAAGAAATCACTAATTCCTTCACCAATTCCTTCTGCTTTAAACATAGCAGTAGCAAGTTCTAAATCACCGAAGTCTTTAAAAATATATTGTCCTGTAGCTGCATCCCAATAGTTATTTCCAAGCATATCAAATCCAATCATATGTTCAGCTTTTGCCCAATTTGTAGAGATGCTATATTGACCATTATCATACGGTACAAAAATAAATCCATACATATTATTATCTTGTGTTTTTGTGCTATCTGCTGCATAATCAGTTCCATCAAGTTGGAATCTTGGTTTTGCATTTGTTATACCTCTTCCAACACATAGTTTCCACCACATCCCTTTTACACCAGTAACTTTATCAAGATCAAATTTTGTACTTAATCCATCAAACTCTACATTTACTGTATGAGAAAGTGGAGAGTTTTCTTTTTGAGCTTCTCTTAGATTAATCCCAAGTCCATCAGTTGATGGTCTTCTACCGATTGACATAGTCCAAGGTACTGGATTTCCCATAAAAGTATCATTCATATAAAGCCAATAAGCTTCTTTTACTTTTAGAGTATTATCAGTTGCATTTTCATTTGTAATCCAATCGAAATATTGAAGGCTAGTTGCTCCATCAATATTTGACTGAGAATGGCTCGGACTATCACCATAAGCTTTTAAATAAGAGAGTTTCCCCTTAAACATTGTATTTTCATCTGGTGCATATCCCATATTTAACCAAAGTCTATTTGTAAGCAAATCTGGATTCGTTGCTTCACCACCACTAGCTAATTTATAAGTTATACTATCAACTGATGTTCTAAAATCTACACCAAATTTAATATTATCATTTCCATCGTGCATTTTTACTTCTGTAAGTGTTTTACTTGCTTGAT
>DYTF01000005.1:0-4572 GCA_020726105.1 Sulfurovum sp.
CACTACTTGCAACATGTACCTTTTGAAGGTTTAGGCAGTATCGCGTCTTGGCTACAAAACAAAGGGTATGAGATCACACGCACGGCTTTTTTTGATGAGCCTAAACTACCTGAAGCCAAGGCAATTGATTTTTTGATCATCATGGGTGGGCCGATGAGTGTCAATGACGCGTCCATTTATCCGTGGTTACTAGCCGAAAAGGATTTTATACGCGAAGTGATAGCCTTGGGAAAACCTGTTTTAGGTATTTGTTTGGGCGCACAACTCATCGCAAGTACAATGGGTGCAAGGATTTACCCCAATTCGCACAAAGAGATAGGATGGTTTCCCATAGAAGCAGTGCCTACTGACAAAAACGATACCTTTATTTTTCCTGCTTTAACCGAAGTGTTTCATTGGCACGGTGAGACTTTTGATCTTCCATCGGGAGCA
This sequence comes from Sulfurovum sp., assembly GCA_020726105.1. GTDB lineage: Bacteria > Campylobacterota > Campylobacteria > Campylobacterales > Sulfurovaceae > Sulfurovum. The sequence goes on from DYTF01000005.1 coordinate 433, forward strand.
AAGCTCTTAGCGAGCAGTACAGGATGCAAAAACCAAGCCTTTGGGATGGGAAATAACATCATGGGGTTGCAGTTTCATCTTGAAATGACAGCTGATTCCGTCAAAGAAATTATCTCGCATAGTCGCGATGAACTGACTGACTCCAAATACATACAGAGCGAAGAAACGATTCTCTTAGCCTCATCCCAGTGCTACACGGACAATACAAAATGTATGTATGAGATCCTTGAGTATTTAACGCAACACGGCTAATAACGGTTTAAAAGTTGTGCATTGAGCTGTTCAAGTCTTTGGGGTGTGCCGATGTCTAGCCACTCTCCTTCATAGAGTTCCCCAGTGATTCTTCCCTCTTTCATCGCGGCTCTCAGTAAAGGTGCTAAAGCACTTTTTCCATAAGGGATGCCCTCAAAAAGCTTGAGCGAATAGTACCCTATGCCTGAAAAAGTGTACTGCTTAACATCAACCACACGGTTGCCATCGAGTGCAAAATCACCTTCAGGATTGTGTTTAGGATTTGGCACTAAGATAAGATGCGCCAAAATGCCCTCTGCTAGTTTTCTGCTAGCCTGAAAGTCATAGTCTGTCCAAATGTCGCCATTGACCACTAAAAAGGTCTCTTCGCCCAATAGAGGCAATGCTTTAATGATGCCCCCTGCACTCTCAAGCCCACCTTCTTCTTGTTCATCCGAATAGCTAATGTTCACGCCCCACTCTGAACCATCACCCAGAGTTTGGGGAAAGAGATAGCCCAAATGCGCGATATTAATCACCACTTCTGTAAACTCATCATGTGCTAAACGCTCCAAATGCCAGACAATAAGCGGTAAGCCTCCGACCTTAAGTAAGGGTTTGGGCGTAGTGTCTGTGAGTGGGCGCATACGCTCCCCGAGTCCTGCTGCCAGTATCATCACTTTCATTTTAACTCCTTATTCATAGATAGCGCCCAGTATGGCATTTTCACGCGCACCCGTGACATCTTTGAGGTTGACCTTTTCTTTATGGATGCGTTTGTAGGCTAACCATGCAAAGGTCATCGCTTCTAGCTCATCCGCATTGTCTGCTATGCGTACCTCAATGTTTGGCATCAGTGCTTTGAGTCGCTCTACCAAAAAACAGTTTTTAGCCCCACCACCACACAAGATGAGCACATCTGTGTTAAAACGCAATACTTCGTTGCTGATGCTAAGAGCGGTCAGCTCAAGCAAAGTACGCTGTACATCTTGCTCTAAAACCATGGAACATACCCCAGAGCCTCGTCTTGAGAGCATGTCATCCAACCAGACTTTGTTAAACTTCTCTCTGCCTGTGCTTTTAGGGTATGATGCTTTAAAGTAGCTATCGGACAGCATGGCATTTAAAAGTCTCTCATCCACACTTCCTGTTTTTGCCCACTCTCCCTCTTTATCGTATGCGCTCCCTTGATGCTCTGCTATCCACATATCTAAAAAGACATTGCCACAACCAGTGTCATACCCCATAAGCGTCTCTGCTAGAACCGTGATGTTAGCCATTCCCCCGATATTGACGACACAGATTGAAGCGTTAATACTACCAAATATAAACTCATGAAAAGCAGGTGCAAACGGTGCACCCTGCCCACCCAAAGCAACATCTTTTCGTCTAAAATCGCTGACTACTGGTATGCCTGTTTGGGATGTCAAGATATTGGGGTCGCCGAGTTGCATCGTCACGCCATTTTGGGGTGCATGCCATAGGGTTTGCCCGTGTAGCCCTATGGCTCTAATGCTTGCAGCATCTATGTTGTCACGCGTCAGTAACGCATCCACAGCCCGAGCAAACAAAACTCCCAAACGATGGTCTAATAGCCCTACTTGCTCCAGCGTACTCTTGCCCTCTATCATCATCAATATATCAGATTTGAGTTCCAAAGAGAGTGGGTATTCTAGTGAAGTAATAAGGATACAAGCGCTTGCATCTATCTCGCAGAGTACCACATCTACGCCATCGAGTGATGTACCTGACATAATGCCTATATAGCGTTCTTTATGCATCACTCTTTGCCTCTATTTTTATCTATAAATTTATATCTAAGTTTATCCTCTTCTATCTCAAATGGCAATGAACGCAGGCTGGCTTAAAAAAATCATGGTATTCTTAGAAAATTTGACCCAATATTATAGCAAGGAAGAGACATGACATACTCTGAATGGTTTTACCAACACGGTGACAAACACAAAGCCATCATGGACAGACTTGAGCATCTCACGATGGATGAAGTGATCGAATACTTCAGATTTGAGAACATGGTAGAAAAAGAGCCAGACTTTTGTGAACTCTACGCAGAAAACAAAAAATGTCATGACATCGCAGGGCTCAACTGCTACCTCTGTGCCTGCCCCCATTTTAGATTTAAAGATAAAGGCTTTAGTATGCGTGAAGATAAAATGCTCTATTCTGTTTGCAGCATCAACTCCAAAGAAGGCGGGCGCTTCATCACCGAGGATGCCATCCACCAAGACTGCTCACAATGCTACATACCCCACAGAGAATCTTACATCAAAAATGTGTTTGATAGAGATTGGTTTGAGATTATGGAGAATGTGTGTTAAGCCTATTATGCCTTTTGCTTCCCACTCATCATCACCCCAAACGCGACAATCGTCCCGATGACTATCTGCCATGCAAAGCCGATTTTGAAGCCTAAAAATGCTCCAATGCCCTCACCCAACACATAAGGCTGAAGCAGTAACACCGTCATAAATCCACCGATAAGCGAAAATGGTACTGTGTGGGAATTGCCCCGTTTAGTGAAAAGTGCCGCGCCATACACACCCAAAAGCCCTGTGTATGCAAACCCCATCACACCCAAAGCAAAGCTCAGAAGCGGCAGTCCCGAGTAGCGTTGCCAGTAGTAAGAGAGCATCGCCATCATGCACAGTGCCAAAGCAAACACCAAGATGGAAACTCTGCTGGCTTTGACATAGTGCATCTCATCTTGAGGTGATCTGTGTTGCTTCCAAGGTTTATAGATGTCTTCGATGGCGACCGAAGACATGGCACTGAGAACTGAGTTGATGCTAGATAAGGCAGCTGCTATAGCACCCACTGTTACAAGCCCACGCATACCCTCTGGCATTTCATGTAAGATGTAGTACATAAAGATGGTGATTTTCTCACCTTCAAATTGCTGTACGACTTCCGTGCTGATGTGTGAAAGTTCAGGATGATGATAAAAAAGATAGAGAAGTAGTCCGATACACAAAAACAAAAACGCAACGGGAATCGTGATATAGATACTTGTCATCAAAGAGTTTTGCGCCTCTTTGACATTTTTACAGGTGAGTGCCTTTTGTGTCATGTCTTGATTGAGACCGTAGGCGGCGATGTTTAGAAGTAGCCATCCTCCCAAAAGAGCCCAAAGTGAAAATTCACTAGATAAGGAAAAATCCATCAGCTTAAGCTTCTCTTCGTGCTGTAATGTCTCTAGTATCGTAGCAAAATCCGCATCAAGGCTCATATAAAGATAGATTAAAACCGCAACCCCTGCACCGACATAGGTAAAAGCTTGGATAATGTCTGAAAATATGACAGATTTCACACCACCAAAATAGACATACCCTAAGGCACCAAACATCAAAATAACTATCGATATACCCACATGCACCGCGGTAATGTCTAAAAAAAGTATCATTGAGATTGCTAGTGAGCCGATATAGATTCTCACACCTGCAGCAAAAAGCTGTCCAACTAAAAACATCATCCCTGTCTGTTTTTTTGCCGATGCACTGTAACGCACTTCAAGTAACTCATACACAGTTACGGCGTGGATGGCATAAAAACGGGGTATGAGTACTTTGACAACAAATATCACAGCAAGAAAAGCAGAAAGATAAAACCCTAAAAATGTAAGGTCTATAGTGTAAGAAAATTCTGGAGCACCCAAAAATGTCGCGGCTGATTGGGATGTTGCTAGAACAGAGATGGCTACAGCAAACATCGGTACAGAGTTGCCTCCTACAAAATAGTCCCTCGTAGAGCGTATCTTACCTTGGCTTAACAGTATAGAAGTGACGATAAGCACCAAAAAATAGGCAAGAAAAATAGCCCAATCAAGCGTAGAAAAAGCGGTTTGCATTAACGACTTTTTGGAGCGCGTTTAAGCCCCATATCTTTGGTTTT
>DYTF01000005.1:4672-10518 GCA_020726105.1 Sulfurovum sp.
CGCAAATGATTTACCCAAATCCATCTCCGCCGTCCAATGCAGCAAGATAATTTTAGGGGTGATTTTGATGCTATCTGTTTGAATACCATAGTGTATTTTAATGTACGCTTTCGTCATAGCAACGCGTTCTTTGCTAAAATCAATGGGCTTATCGATAATGGTGATGTCTGCACTAGTGTATATGGTAAACATGAAGTAAGTCAGTGGTATCAGTAAACGGTATTTCATGGAAGTCATCCTGTATTAAAATGTTGATTTTTGTGTAGCGGTTTGTTTTTCGGTTAGAAGTACGCCTACAAATACAATAAACGGAAGCACTAAAGAAGATAGATAGCTGGGAATATCAAGAAAACCGTGACGATTTAAGTACATAAACCCCAAAATAAGCAAGCCATACGCACCCAGTCTATAAACTGAAAGTGCGGCTTTGGTGTCTTTGATAGTTTGAAATATGGAGCGTCTGTTTTCTTTAAGTTTTTGTTTTTCTTCTTTGAGTACTTCTGCGGAAACCTCTTCTTGCACTTCTTCTTCGCCATAAAGGTCATAGGGGTCTTCAAGTCTGTCGATAACATCTTTGCTGTCATCTCGTGTGATAATCTCATGCGCCACGCGTGTTTTAACCATGCGTTGATAACTCAAAAGCGAGGCTACCATTACCAAAGATGCCGTAACAAAACCTATCTGGGTGCTATAAAGTGTTTTGGTTTCAAAAAAAACAAGCGCTACGATGAGTAGCAAGATTTCCACGCCTAAAAGCACATAAGCTATTTGACGATAGATATTAGAGAGCATCATCATCATCTTCAGCGTCATAGCGCTCTTGCTGCTCTTTTTTGTAAGTGTAACGAGGGTCCTTTGCCAGTTCATCGAGTGATTTTTTTTGTTTATCATACGCCTTATAAACATTGAGTATGGCGGCTCCCACGCCTATAAACACACCTATCCAAAGTGTCCATCTTGCACCTGTTAAACTTTGAAGCCCCAACCCGATACCCACACCGATGAGTACTGCTACCACCATGGAGATACCTAGACTTAAGCCATCAGCAGCATCAACTACTTTTTTAAATTTTGGCTCTTCTTGCATCATGCGCCTTTTATCTCTGCCATCACTTCATAGGCAGCTTTGATGCTCTCTTCTATCATCTCATCGGTGGTTGCAGTACAGATAAACCCTGTCTCATACGATGAACAGGCAAGATACACACCTCTATCTAACATCCCTTTGTGAAACTTGGCAAACATCTTGCTGTCATTGGCAAGTGCATCATCGAAGTTTTTCACCTGTTTGCCTGAGAAGAAAAAACCAAACATCGAGCCTCGTACATCTGTCACCAAAGGGATACCTACCACTTCTGCTGCATGAGCAAAGCCTTGCATCAGTTTTTTGGCTTTGTTTGCAAGTGTCACATAAAGCGAGGGGTTGGATTTGAGTTTTCTAAGGCTTGTGAGTCCTGCTGCCATGGCTACAGGGTTGCCCGAGAGTGTTCCTGCTTGATACACGGGACCTTCGGGGGAGAGATGCTTCATGATGCTAGCACTTGCACCAAACGCCCCTACTGGCATACCCGCTCCGATGACTTTACCCAGTGTGACGATGTCAGGTTTAACCGTAGAGATACCCTGAGCACCTTTGAGTGAGGCTCTAAACCCACTCATCACTTCATCAAAAATGAGCAATGCACCGTGTTTGGTACACAAGTATCTAAGCTCTTCTAAAAACGCTTCATCTGCAGGTACGAGTCCCATGTTTCCCGCTATTGGCTCGATGATCACACAAGCGATGCCCTCTGGCAATGCTTCAAAACACTGTTGCACAGAGAGGATGTCGTTGTAGGTAGCAAGCAAAGTGTGTTTGGTAAGATCTTCAGGCACACCAGGGCTAGACGGCGTGCCAAAAGTAGCCAAACCTGAGCCTGCCTGCACTAAAAGTGAATCAGAATGCCCATGATAACACCCTGTAAACTTAAGGATGGCATCTCGGCCTGTCACACCTCTAGCCAGACGAATAGCTGACATGACTGCTTCTGTGCCTGAGCTGACAAAACGCACTTTGTCGATGCTCTCAAAAAGCGAGACGATTTCATTGGCAAGTTCAGTTTCCAGAGTAGTCGGTGCACCAAAACTAAGCCCTTTTTTGGCTGTCTCTATAACGGCTGCTTGGATATCCGCATCGCAGTGCCCAAATATCAGAGGTCCCCAGCTTTGCACAAAGTCGATGTATCGGTTGCCGTCGATGTCAAAAAGATACCCGCCCTCACCTCTTTCTATAAATGGCGGAGTACCCTCTACACCAGAAAAAGCGCGCACTGGTGAGTCTACGCCCCCAGGTATCACACTATATGCTTCTTTAAATGCCGCGATGCTCTTCTCGTATGCCATACTCTTAATCCTCATTTAGTATAATTGCACCGATTATACACTATGGGCACTTAGGGCTACAACAAGGAGCAGACCATCACAACGCTTAGAAAAGGGTTACTGCTTTCACTGTTACTGCATTTGCTTCCTCTATTCTTGTTTATCAGCTTTAAAGAGAAACTTAAATTCCCGCCACCCCAGAGTCAGGAAAAAAAGATAAGCCTCAATTTGCAACATTTTGTCACGCCACCCCCTGCACCAAAGCCTGTCACCCCACCAACCCCAGTCATAAAAGAAGAGCTTAAGCCAGAGGCTTCAGTGCAGACGGCACAAAAAAAAGTCTTGGATGAGAGCAGTAAAACCTTTGCCGTGAAAAATGATGATGAAAACAATGTCACCAAAACACTGCCCAAAGCAAGCAAAAAAGTTGTCAAAAAAGAAGTAAAAAAACCTGCCAGAAAAGTCGTAAAAAAAGTAGTCAAACAAACAAAGCCTCAACCCAAAAGAGTGGTACAAAAAACACCAGCACGCAGACCTGCTAGACCTTCCAATAGTGCACTTGCGAAGTCACTATTGGCTCAGGCTTCATCTCTTAGCCCTGCTCCTTCAAGAGCCTCCGCTTCAGGTGGCTATGTGTCACAGATGATAAAGCAGCTCTATGGTGGTGAGTTTAACTCCTATAGCCCTGCACAAAAAGAGTTCATCAAAAACAACTTGGGTACTATCCACCAAATCACCCAACGCACCCTCACCCTCAACGGCTACCCCGACATAGCCGTACGCACCAGACAACAAGGCACCAATGTCGTCTCATTTTACCTGCACCCAAACGGAGATATCTCAGACCTTAGGCTCAAAAGACGCATCGGCTACGAATCACTCGACCAAAATACTCTCGAAGTCATCCGCATCGCCTACAAAGACTACCCACTACCCAACAAAAAAACGAAGATTATGTTTTATGTGCAGTATAGTTTGTTTTAGGGTTGCGCATATTAAATAAAAAACAGACATAAAACTGTCCACATACTATAGTAACCTTTACGCCAAATAAAAGTTAAAGAGGTTATGCGCTGTGGACTATAGAGGTGAGAAAAACTTCTACTTCTATCTTTATGCTACAGATTCGCTCCATCGCTTGTCCGCAACAGACCAGTTTTCCCACCACCTACATGCTAAACTTCTATCTCATTACCACATTTATTGCATCTATATGATTCGTATTGTCTCATTTTTATTTTCCTCTTTTGAGTTATGTCTTTATTGGTATTTTTTACACCTGACTGTTATGGTCAGGTGTATTTTATAGTAGCGTTATAGTGTTTGCATATACGCAACTAGGTCTGATTTTTCTTGGCTAGAGAGTTTGAGTCCTAAGACAAGATTGAAAAACTCAACAGTATCTTCTAGCGTTAAAAGTCTGTCATCGTGTAAATAAGGGGCAGAATCTTTGATACCACGCAAAGGGAATGTTTTGATAGGGCCTTGCGCCGTTGCTAACAATCCATTTTTCAAGGTCGGTTTATAGAAGCGCTCTACTTTTAAATCATGCATGGTATTGTCACTGAATGCAGGACCGCTGTGACATTCTACGCATCGTCCTTTATTGTTAAAAACAGTCTCTCCGCGTAGTTCAGCTTCTGTTGCTTTATTGGGGTAGAGTTTTCCAAACACATCAAGTTTTGGCGCTGGTGGAAAATCAAGAATAGCCAAGAACTCTGCCATGGCATGAACTTGTGAGCCACGCTCTAAAACATTTGCACCTTTTTTGGTAGCTATAGTAGGATCACCATCAAAATAGGCGGCACGCTGTTCAAATTCGGTAAAGTCTTCAACTGTTTTTAAAGCTCGCTGAGAACCAAAAAGTCTTTGCATATTAACGCCACGCAATGTTGGTGTATCGATGCGTCGTCTGTTTTGTTGAGGACGAATGTCTCCCACTAGGTGAGTGGCTGCATTGGTATGTCCATTGGCATGACAGTCAAAACAACTCACCCCAAAACTTGCATGTTCACTTCTACGGTCATTGGTTGCATTAAATTGTTGTTGAGGAAAGACAGAGGTAAGCAATCGTAGCCCTTCAAGCTGTTTGGGATTTACAATCCCGTCAAAAAGTTCAAAATAGTTGGCATTTGTCACCAATTTACCTTGGGAAACATCGCCCAAATCGGGTCGTGTGGTGAGGAAGATGGGTGCAGGAAATTCTGGTAAAAAGCGATCTGGAATATCAAAATCCAAATCAAATCGTGTTAAATCTCTATTTTCCTGTTTTTTGATTTCGTCAATTTGAAATTTTGGGAATACCATCCCCCCGTCATTGTGATTGGGGTGTGGTAAAGGCATAAATCCTTGAGGGAAAAGACCTTTTTCCTGAATTGCCTCTGGAGCCATTCCTGCTAGTTTGTTCCAGTCCATTCCTTTAGGTAACTTAACGCGTATTCCTTCCTGAACAGGTTTTCCACCGGTCATTTTGACTGACTTTGAAGGGTGGTCACTTAAATCATATCGTTCCTCAAGAAGGGTTTTGTGTTCTTTTTCTATTGCAGGTTTGGCTTCTTTCATCCGTTTCATTGTTGATTGCAAAGTTTCAGTCACCACCACAGGTGAGTAGCTAGAAGTTTTTGTCTCTCCAAATAGAGTAGTAGAATAAATCGACATAATGGCGACGGCAGATAAAAAAATATTTCGATGAGAGCGTGTTGCTGGTTTCATAATCATTTCCTTTATGGTGTATAATCTTCTTGTAGATTCAGTTTACTCAATAAGCTATGCGCTTAAAACCTAAAATGTAATTTAAAGAATAATTTTTATTATTAAATAATAGTTACTCTTTATGTATTGTATCTACTCATTTCTTAAAATTTAATTATAATATAATTTTATTTTTATTTATTTTTATTGTTGCAATTTTTTTGCCTGTGTAGTTACATTTTCAAGAAAGACATCTGTATTGTGTCTTATGCTGGCATGAATGGTTTTATCTATCAAGATACGAGAGGGCATGAGCATATACAAAAAGACTACCCACTGCCTAACAAAAAAACAAAGATTATGTTTTAATGTTTGTTTTAGGGTTTTCTACCGCTTTTTTACAGCTCCAATCAACAATATTTCGTTAAAAACTTATGTAACTGATTTGAAAACTCGTGGGCATCTTTTTGGGTGAAGGGTGCGGAGCCTTTGATGGGTTCTCCACTGTCTCTGATGGACTGCATGAGGTTTCTCATGGCTAGATATTGTTTAATATTATCAACACTATACAGTTCACCGCGATGGTCTATGGCGTGTGCATTTTTACTGATGATGCTATCTGCAAGAGGGATGTCAGCTGTGATGACTAAATCGCCCTCTTCTACCATTTCTGTTATTTTAAAATCTGCCTTATCGGCTCCTGCTTCTACGAGAATGTAACGAATGTATTGCGAGTCACCTATATCTATTTTTTTATTTGCCACGACAATGGTTTGTATCTTAAGTCTCTCCAA
>DYTF01000005.1:10618-32248 GCA_020726105.1 Sulfurovum sp.
CTATATCTATTTTTTTATTTGCCACGACAATGGTTTGTATCTTAAGTCTCTCCAAAGCACGAAATAAAATAGGCTTCAAAAGGTTTGGAAAAGCATCCCCATCTACATAGATACTAAGCATCGACCACATCCATCAAACAAGCAAAATCTAGCAAATTATTTCACTTGCCCTAGCAACTCTCTCACCACATCCACAGTCCCCTGCACCAACAAAGGGTCTGCGTGTGGGTTGAGCCATGTGATGATTTCTTTCATCTGCGCTTCATCCATCACCGTGCACCCAGCGGTGGGTATGGCTTTGATATGCATAAATATACATGAACCTGCACCTTTTTTTGCACCTGCTTCGTTGATGTGGTTGTGGTTGACGATGATGCCGTATTTGTAAAAGGCTTTGGGGAACTTCATGTGTTCAAAGCTTGTGTAGTCTGCCGATATTTTGGTACTATCCACTATCTTGTTGTAGTACACGGAACGCACATCATCCACGCAGTGGTCTGTCTCTTTGTAGGTTTTATAAGGGTAAGCGACTTTTAACGGCTCGTACCCAAAAGCGTGCCCCAACACAAAGATGCCTGCGGGGGATTTGCCGTCTCCCTCTTTTTTGATGATGGTGGCATTTTGAGGCGTTGCGTGTAGCCCTATGCCCCAACCTAAGCCATTTCTACCCAGTAAGATGGCTATAGGCTTACCTGTTTTTTGCCAAACATTGCCTACTTTGTCATAACGCTGCAGTGTGCCTTTGGATGTCTGCCAGTCTGCAGTGGTGACAACAATGAGCTGTGAAGAGTTGGGCATTTGTGCCTGAAGCAAGAGAAGTGAAAAACAAAAGAGAAGAACGAACTTCATGTGGTATAATCCTTTTTATGGAATACGGCATTTTATCGATAGCAATCCCGCTACTTACTATTTTTTTAGCCATTATAACCAAAGATGTGATTATCTCCCTCATCGGCGGCATTTTTGTAGGCTTTTTGGTGCTTCATGGCTACAACCCTGCCCAGGCATTTGTGGCACTCTTTGATGGGGTTATCGGACTCTTTAAAGAAGCGTGGATCACCAAAACCTTACTCTTCATCGTACTAGTAGGTGCGGTGATACGCTTACTTACGCTCAGTGGTGCGGTTGAAAGTTTTGTGCTTTATCTCAGTCAAAAAGCAACACATATAGACTCACCCAAAGGTGCGATGTTGCTTGCCTATGGCATCGGTATCATCATCTTTATAGAGTCTTCTATCACATCTCTAGTCGCAGGCACGGTGGCAAAACCGCTTTGCGATAAAAACGGTGTCAGTAGAGAAAAATTGGCATATATTTGTGACTCCACCTCTGCACCCGTGTGTGCACTCATCCCGCTCAATGCTTGGGGTGCTCTGCTACTTGGACTCATCGTCACCGCTATAGATACACAAGTCATCTCAGGAGATGCCGTTTCTTTACTTGTAGCTTCTATACCGTTTAATTTTTACGCTATCGTGACCCTTTTACTTGTACTGGGGGTGATATTTTTCAATATCTCATTGGGTTCGATGCAGCGCAAACTCCCTGTCTCTTACGCACCGCCACCTCACGATGAAACACGTAAATCAACCCCTTACCCGATGCTTTTACCGATTGTCTTTATGGTCGTCATGGTGCCGCTTGGGCTTTACATCACGGGTGATGGAGACATCTTCAAAGGTTCAGGTTCGAGCGCGGTGTATTATGCGGTGATACTGACTTTGATGTTTATCTACCTCTATTTCATACCCACTAAGAGACTTACCCATGCCAACTATTTTAAGGGTCTCTACGAAGGCATCGGTGAGATGATACCTGTAGGGATTATTATGATCTTTGCACTGCTCATCGGCACAGTGATTACACAACTGGGGACTGCTGGGTATCTCGCGCATCTGCTTCAGGGAAATATCTCACCCATTTTAATGCCGTTTTTTATCTTCTTTGTAGCTAGCATCACCTCTTTTGCCACAGGTACAAGTTGGGGAACTTTTTCTATCATGATGCCGATTGGTCTAGCACTAGGAGCGAGCATGGATCTCTATCTTCCTCTGGTCATCGCAGCCGTCATTAGCGGTGGCATCTTTGGCGATCATGCCTCACCCATATCTGACACCACCATCATCGCTTCCATGGCAGCAGAGTGTGACCACATCAGCCATGTCAATACACAGCTGCCATATGCCCTACTGGCTGCTGGGGTCTCTTCGGTAGCATTTTTGCTGGCTGGCTGGGTGACAATTTCATGAATCTTTTAGTAAGCGCACTCGAACCCTCCTCTAACCTTCACCTCAAAGAAGTGCTCAAACACACTGAAAATGTAGAGCTCATCGGCATTTTTGATAAAAATATCAAAGAAGGAGTACCGTTGTATGACATTAGCCAGATGGCGATTATGGGGGTGGTGGATGCGCTTAAAAAACTACGATGGTTTTTTAAGGTTGCAGATGAGATGGTAGTTCTAGCAGCAGAAGCAGACAAGATTTTACTGATGGACTCTTCTGGCTTCAACCTGCCTTTGGCTAAAAAACTCAAAGCCAAATACCCAGATAAAGAGATTATTTACTACATCTTGCCACAGGTCTGGGCAAGCCGTCCAAAGCGGGTGAAAAAACTAGAGTTGTACTGTGACAAACTGCTAGGCATACTTCCTTTTGAGACAGCGTACTACCAAAGTAAAACACAGTATGTGGGTCACCCCTTACTGGATGAAATCACTGTGCATAGAGACGAAACCCAAACCAAAGGGTGCATTGCGTTTATGCCGGGTTCTCGTGCTTCGGAAATCACGCGTTTGATGCCCATTTTTTTAGAACTTAGGCGTAAACTGGGCAATGACATTCGCCCACTTCTAGTCATCCCCCCTGGCTTTTCAAGAGACAAGATAGCCAAACTTTACCGTGGCAACAGAGAGTTTGAGGTGGTACGAAACACCCATGAAGCACTAAAGAGAGCTGAGTTTGCCTTTATCTGTTCGGGTACGGCGACGCTTGAAGCTGCACTCATGGGTGTGCCTTTTACGCTGGCGTACATCGCCAAAAAAGTAGACTTTTTCATCGGCACTAAACTTTTGGGCATCAAACAGGTCGGGCTTGCCAACATCATCCTGACCCATTACAACCAGACAACATTGCACCATGAACTCTTGCAAGAAAAAGTCACGGTTGACAACCTGCTCAAAGAGTACTACAATACAAACCGACAAATCTTCGCCGAAAAAGCCGAAGAACTAAAAACCTATCTTGCGCATGGCAGTTCACACAATGTCGCCAAGATACTCATGGAATCTTAAAATGCTTGTACATATCTGCTGTTCTGTTGACAGCCACTATTTTTTACAAAAACTACGCACCGAGTACCCTGAAGAAAAACTCACAGGGTTTTTTTATGACCCCAATATCCACCCCTACTCTGAGTATTATCTCCGTCTGCTTGATGTGAAACGAAGCTGTAAGATGCTAGGGATTGAGCTTATAGAAGGTGAGTATGATGTGGAAAACTGGCTCTCACTGGTCAGAGGATTTGAACATGAACCCGAAAAAGGCTCAAGATGTGGCATCTGTTTTGATAGGCGTTTTGAAGTCTCAGCGAGGGTGGCAAGAGAAAGAGGTGAGAATGCTTTTACTTCAACACTGCTCACTTCACCTAAAAAGTCACTTGAACAGCTTGAAGTAGCTGGCACTGCCTTGGGAAAAAAGGAAGGTATCGCCTTTGTAGCACCAGACTACCGCAAAGCTTCAGGTACGCAAGAGCAAAACATCTTAGCAAAAGAAGATGCACTATACCGTCAAGACTACTGTGGATGTTTGTATGCACTCAACATCCAACGCGACCAGCAACAAAAAATTGCGGATGAGCTTTTTATGCCTATCTCACAACAAATACAGCCCGAATCCATCGAAGAGCGCATCGCCATGTACGAAGAGAGATGGAAACTGGAAGAAGAAAACATCCCTCACAAAATCATCAAACAACGCTTTTTAAACTGGCGTTTGACGATGGGACTTTTGCGCGTCAAAAAAGAAGTGCTGCCTGCACACTTTTTACCCTACTCTACCATTAGGGGTGAATACAGTAGGGGAAAGATGGAGTACAATATCGGCGAAGTATATCATTTGGGTCGTGATGAAATACGGTTTATTGCCCTAGCATACTACAATACTCTAGCAGATACGCATTATCAAAGTGTGACAGAACTCATATTTTCACCTCCTTCTTTTGAACAAGAAGTGCTACTTCGAGCCAAACTGGGTGTAACGCCGTATGATTTATCGACCATTATTGTGACAGAAGAGGTACCAAAAAGCAAAATAGAAATATTCTGCCAAAGCAAAACCTACGAAGATGTCAAAGAGATTTTAGTGAGACTCTAAACGACCTTTTACCAATTTTTAGGTAGAATTTTCTAATTTTACAAAAAGGTTTCCTTGTGCTCGATGTTATAGACATACAAAATATTTTACCTCATAGATATCCATTTTTATTAGTCGATAGAATTACGCAACTTACGCCCAGTGAATACATTGAGGGGTTTAAAAATATATCAATCTCAGAACCTGTATTTCAAGGGCATTTTCCTGGTCATCCTATCTATCCTGGTGTATTAATCATAGAAGGTATGGCACAAGCGGGTGGTGTGTTGGCATTTAAAAGCATGAATCTAAACACCCAAGAAGAGATGCAAAAAAAAGTAGTCTACTTTATGAGTATCGACAAGGCAAAGTTTCGTCTGCCTGTTACACCGGGGGATCAACTTGTTTACAAAATATCTGTCATCAAAAACAAAGGTGCTGTATGGCACCTTGATGCTAAAGCCTATGTTGATGATAAAGTTGTTTCAGAGGCTGAACTCAAAGCCATGATTGTTGACAAATAGGCTCACAATGTCATTCATACATCCAACTGCCATTATTGAAGAAGGCGCGATTTTAGGTGAAAATGTCACGGTGGGTCCTTTTGCCTACATAGGAGCTAATGTCCGCATCGGTAGTCATACAAGCATAGCATCGCACGCTGTTATCGAAGGGCATACAACTATCGGTAGTCACAATCGCATCTTTGCGCACGCTGCAATCGGCACTATTCCGCAGGATTTAAAATTTAATGGTGAGCACACTGAACTCATCATCGGAGACAATAACACCATTCGAGAATTTACACTCTTTAATCCAGGTACTCAGGGTGGTGGCTCTATCACAAAGATAGGTAATGGAAATCTCTTTATGGGGTATGTGCATTTAGGTCATGATGTTATCATAGGCAATCATTGCATCCTTGCAAATGGTGCAACACTCGCAGGTCATGTTGAGCTAGGCGACCATGTCGTCATAGGCGGACTCACGCCCATACATCAGTTTGTCCATATCGGTGATTATGCCATGATAGGAGGTGCGAGTGCTTTAGCCCAAGACATCCCACCTTTTTGCTTAGCTGAAGGTAACCGTGCCACACTGAGAGGATTAAACCTTACTGGGTTAAGAAGACATCTGGAGCGTGATCAGATTGATGCGCTTAAAAGTGCCTACAGAGAGCTGTTTGAAAAGGGTAACCCCTTGCAAGAAGTAGCGCAAAATCTTTTTGACACGACACTATCACCTAAAGTCAAACAACTCTGTGCATTTATTATAACCTCTACCAGAGGCATTCCATTTATAAGGAAAAACCATGTCGTCGAAAGTGTGTAGTTTTTGTGAAGCCATAGAGAGTGAAGAAAATCCTCTTATTGCAGGAGAAGATGTTTATATCTGTTCAAATTGTGTTATTTCAGCCTATAAAATCCTTTTTGGAGACGAAGATGATTTCCAACTAGACCATGGCGTTCATACGCTCTATACACCCAAAGAGATCAATGCACTGCTTGATGACTATGTTATAGGACAAGAAAAAGCAAAAAAAACCCTCTCTGTTGCGGTTTACAACCATTATAAACGCATTTTTAAAGACAATATTGACGATGAGACACAAATCGCAAAATCGAATGTGCTCCTCATAGGACCAACAGGTTCTGGTAAAACGCTATTGGCGCAAACCATCGCACGATTTCTCAATGTTCCCATCGCTATTGCTGATGCGACCAATCTCACTGAGGCGGGGTATGTAGGAGAAGATGTGGAAAACATTCTTACTAAATTACTTATGGCGGCGGATGGGGATGTCGAACGCGCTGAACAAGGTATCGTCTTCATTGATGAAGTAGATAAGATAGCAAGGATGGGTGAAAACCGCTCTATCACGAGAGATGTCTCAGGAGAAGGAGTACAGCAAGCGCTTCTCAAACTCATCGAAGGCTCTGTAGTCAACATTCCGCCCAAAGGTGGACGCAAACACCCCAATCAAGATTTTATACAGATAGACACTTCAAATATACTGTTTATCTGTGGGGGTGCATTTGATGGACTGAATGATATACTCAAAAAAAGACTTGGCTCCAATACGCTCGGATTTGGACAAGAAAAACGCTCCAAAAAGGAAGAAGAAAACCTACTGCACCTTGTTGAATCTGACGATCTTGTTTCTTATGGTCTGATTCCTGAATTAATTGGAAGATTGCATGTCTTGGCAACGCTGGGTGAAATCTCTGAAGAAGATATGATTCGTATCTTAGTAGAACCAAAAAATTCACTGCTTAGGCAATACCAAAAACTTTTTGAAATCGATGAAGTGAAGCTTTCTTTTGAAAAAGAGGCACTTTTACTCATCGCGCAAAAAGCCATCAAGCGCAAAACAGGAGCAAGAGGCCTTCGTTCCATACTTGAAGAGACACTGCTTGATATTATGTACGAACTTCCAGAATTAAAAGGTTTTGAGGTGATTATCACCTCCGATGTCATTGAACTAGGCCTAAAGCCTTTGTATATAAAAGATAAAAAAATAGCATAATAAAAGGATTGGACTATGTTTAAAAAATTATGGGGAATGTTTTCTAACGACCTAGCGATAGACCTAGGAACTGCAAATACGCTGGTGTTGGTTAAAGGACAAGGTATTTGCATCAATGAGCCTTCTGTGGTAGCCATACAATACGACAAGCAAGGCAGACAACATATCTTAGCAGTAGGTCAAGAAGCGAAAGACATGGTAGGTAAAACACCAGGAAACATTAAAGCGATTCGTCCGATGAGAGATGGTGTTATTGCGGATTTTGAAATCACAGAGATGATGATTCGTTACTTTATTGAAAAAGCACACAAACGAAAAGCATTCTTCTCTCCTCGTATCATCATTTGTGTACCCTATGGTCTTACACAAGTTGAAAGACGCGCAGTGAGAGAATCTGCTACCAATGCAGGGGCACGCTATGTCTATCTCATAGAAGAACCAATGGCTGCGGCTCTTGGCGCAGGCATTCCCGTCAAAGACCCTAATGGAAACTTAGTCGTCGATATTGGCGGAGGAACAACTGAGATCGGGGTAACCTCTCTTGGTGGGCTTGTTATTTCCAAATCAATCCGCGTGGCGGGTGATTCCCTTGATCAAGACATCATAGACTATGTCAAAAAGAATTTCAACTTACTTATTGGTGAGCGTTTGGCTGAAGAGTTGAAGATTAAAATAGGAACAGCCGTACCACTACCTGAAGAACTCACGACCATTGTGCGTGGCAGAGACCATATCGAAGGAAGTCTTACCTCTGTTGAGATTACCTCGGAGCACATCAGGACGGCTATGAAAAATTCTATTGAGGCCATTACAGACGCGCTTAAAAGTGTGTTAGAGCAGATGCCACCTGAACTTGCAGGCGATATTGTAGAAAATGGCATCGTTCTAACGGGTGGTGGTGCACTTATTAGAGGGCTAGATAAGTACCTCTCAGAACAAGTCAAACTCCCTGTTTATATCGCTGAAGAGCCTTTGCTTGCAGTTGCAAGAGGCACAGGCATAGCCCTGGGCGCAATAGATATCTTACAGCAAACGGCTTATGAAGACTAGACTCATTGTTATAGCGATACTGCTTCTCATCTTAGCCGTATTGCTTTCGCGCAACGATACGCGTATTTCAGATATTATTTTTGGTATTATTAATCCTATTAAGCAAAATTATCAAAATTTTACGCAAAACATTGAAGACAAAAGTCAAAGTTATTTGTTTCAAAAAGAATCAATTGAAAAACTACACAAAGAAAACCGTGTGTTACGCAAGAGGCTTTTGGAGCAGATGCACTATATCGGGCAAGTAAAAAATATTTACGATATGCTTCCTAGGCTCACTCGTTTACCTGTAAGCAATATCTCTTTGGTTGAGACTATCTCTTATGTTAAGCTCAACAGTTTTTCACAAATCATCCTCACTAAACCCAAAGGGCTTCAAAAAAATGCACTTTATGGTCTCGTGCAAGACTATGTCGTTGCGGGAATCGCTCAAGTACAGAATAATCAGCTTTATGGCTATCTCACCTCTGATGATAAATGTCGTTTTTCTGTTTTTATTGGAAAAAGTAAAGCTCCTGGTATTGCGATTGGGGTAAAAGAAAATGAAATGCTTATCAAATTTATCCCAAAATGGCATAAAATCCAAAGTGGTGACCAAGTCGTCACTTCAGGCTTAGATAACATTTTTTTTGCAGATATCCCCGTAGGCATAGTCAGTAAAATTGATGTGCAAAGCTCTTATACGGTTGCGTACATCAAAACATACAACGACATCTATCATCCAAAAACCTTTTTTCTCATCAATGATGCACGCGCAACACTCGCAGAAGGCTTTGATGCCAACAAGACAAGTTTACCCACATTTGCTCCTTTAAATCTTGACTCAAATGGTAGCACTGATCTCAATACTACAGAGTTAGTTAATCCCGATGATGCAAAAACACAAGATGAAGTGACAGAAGAAAATACTACCCTGCCAAGCATATCAAGCATATCAAGCATACCAAACCGCATTGACCAAACCCAAGAGGAAGTCATCGAACCAGTCGTTCCAACTGAAACACCAGAGGGGTCCAAAAAAGTAAAAAAAACCACAGTAAAACCGCCAAAACCAAAAAAAGATTCCAGCAGTTTAGATCTTTTCTAGCAAAGGACTTCTCCTTAAAAATGCTTTGATTTAAGGGGTCTGTTTGCCTGCTTTGGCTATAATCTAAAACTAAAAATCAAGGGTATTCTTCATGCCAAAACGCACTGACATCAAAACAATTTTACTTATCGGTTCTGGGCCTATTGTCATTGGGCAGGCTTGTGAATTTGACTACTCTGGTACCCAAGCCGCCAAAACACTCAAAGAACTTGGCTACAGAGTTGTGCTCATCAACTCTAACCCTGCTACCATTATGACAGACCCAGAATTTGCCGATCGTACCTATATTGAGCCTATTACTCCTGAAATTATCAATAAAATCATCAAACAAGAAAATGTCGATGCTATTTTGCCAACTATGGGTGGTCAAACAGCACTGAATGTCGCCATGGATATGCACGAAGCAGGGATGCTTGAGGGTATAGAATTCTTAGGTGCAAAGCCTGATGCCATTAAAAAAGGTGAAGACAGACAACTTTTTAAAGAAGCCATGCTTAAAATAGGAATGGACTTACCCATCTCTCAGTATGCTTATAACATGGATGAAGCACTTGATGCTGCTAAGAACATAGGATTTCCACTTATTATTCGTGCTTCTTTTACCATGGCAGGTGGTGGCTCTGGCGTGGCATACAATATGGATGAGTACAAAGAAATCGTCAAAAGTGGCCTGGAAGCCAGCCCTATCAACGAAATCCTCATTGAAGAGTCTTTGTTGGGATGGAAAGAGTATGAGATGGAGGTTATCCGCGACAAAGCCGATAACTGCATCATTGTCTGTTCCATTGAAAACTTTGACCCGATGGGCATTCATACAGGTGACTCTATCACCATAGCGCCCGCACTGACACTTACCGACAAAGAGTATCAAAACATGAGAAATGCCTCTTTCAAGATTTTGCGTGAAGTAGGTGTTGATACAGGTGGCTCTAATGTCCAATTTTCTATCAATCCTGACACGGGGCGTATGATAGTTATCGAGATGAATCCTCGCGTTAGCCGTTCTTCTGCTCTAGCATCCAAGGCAACAGGGTATCCTATTGCGAAAGTGGCTACGCTACTTGCCATTGGATTCACTTTGGATGAGATTACGAATGACATCACGGGCACACCTGCATCTTTTGAGCCAGTCATCGACTATATCGTAACCAAACTACCCCGCTTTACTTTTGAAAAGTTTCCTCAGGCAAACTCTACACTTACCACTGCCATGAAATCAGTCGGTGAAGTCATGGCAATAGGACGAACTTTCAAAGAGTCATTTCAAAAGGCTCTGTGTTCTCTTGAGACGGGACTTGTTGGATTTAACGCGATTGAGTGCGAAGAAGAAGAGCTGTTTCGTGAAATACGCCGTCCCAATGAGCACCGTATGCTTTATGTCTTTGAAGGACTTAGACGAGGGTTGAGTGTAGATGCTATTTTTGATTTGTGTCATATCGACAGATGGTTTCTTTACCAGCTTGAAGAGTTGGTATCGCTTGAAAACGAGATAGACATCTCTCTACTTTCAGACGCAAAGAAGCTAAGAGTAGTCAAAAGTGAGGGTTTTTCTGATGCGATGATAGCCAAAGTCATCAACCAAAAAGAGGGACTGTCTCTGAGCGAAAATGATATCTACACTGCTCGCGAAAAACTAGGAATTATGCTTGAGTACAATGAAGTCGATACCTGTGCAGCAGAATTTAAAGCGCTTACACCCTATCTCTACTCGACAACCAACATCAGCATACTTCCGCAAACTCCTATTACCGCAACTGCGCAGAAAAAAGTGCTGATTATTGGTGGTGGCCCTAACCGTATCGGTCAGGGAATCGAGTTTGATTATTGTTGTGTGCATGCTGCTTTTGCGCTTAAAGATATGGATGTGACCTCTATTATGTACAACTGTAACCCTGAGACGGTTTCAACCGATTATGATACTTCTGACATACTCTACTTTGAGCCTATTGACTTTGAGCATGTCAGGTCTGTGATTGAAAGAGAGAAACCCGATGGTGTCATCGTGCATTTTGGTGGACAAACACCACTCAAACTGGCTAAAAATCTGACAGCTATCGGTGCAAAAATCGCAGGAACTTCGGCAAAAGTCATCGACCTCGCTGAAGACAGAGAGCAGTTTTCCACTTTTATCAACAAACTGGGGCTCAGACAGCCAGATAACGGTACAGCTTTTGCCAAAGATGAAGCCATGGCGATTGCCAACCGTATCGGCTATCCTGTACTGGTACGCCCTAGTTTTGTTTTGGGTGGACGGGGCATGAAAACAGTCTATGGCGACAAGGAGCTTAGACGCTATATGGATGAGGCTGTAAGTATTTCTCACGATGCTCCCGTACTCGTAGACAAGTTTCTTGACAATGCCATTGAGCTAGATGTTGATGCGATTTGTGATGGCACGGATGTCTATATCGGCTCAGTGATGCAACACATTGAAGAAGCAGGCATTCACTCAGGTGATTCAGCGTGTTCATTGC
This sequence comes from Sulfurovum sp., assembly GCA_020726105.1. Classification (GTDB taxonomy): domain Bacteria; phylum Campylobacterota; class Campylobacteria; order Campylobacterales; family Sulfurovaceae; genus Sulfurovum. Next base: position 22,109 of record DYTF01000005.1, read on the forward strand.
CACCCGTGAGTATCTCCATGGAACTTCAAGAAGAAGTAAAAGCACAAACAGCCAAAATAGCGCTTGGGTTGGGTGTGATAGGCTTGATGAATATTCAGTATGCCATTCATAAAGGTGAGATTTATCTCATCGAAGTCAATCCACGAGCCTCAAGAACCGTGCCATTTGTCTCAAAAGCAACAGGCGTGCCTTTGGCTAAAGTTGCTACACGAGTGATGATACAAGGCAATCTCAAAGAAGCATTGAAATTTTACGATTCGTTCAATGTGGTGAACTTTGACAAAAAAATCATGGAACCAAATCTTAAAGGACATGTTGCCGTAAAAGAAGCGGTTTTTCCTTTCAATAAACTTCCTGGTTCTGACCTTATTTTGGGGCCAGAGATGAAGTCGACGGGTGAAGTTATGGGGATCTCTGCTACCTTTGGGATGAGTTTTGCAAAGAGCCAATTCGCATCCAAGAATAACATCCCCATGCAAGGAAAACTCTTTATCTCGCTCACTCAAAATGATAAACAGTATGCAGGTGAAGTGGGTAAAATGTTCACCGACCTTGGATTTGAAATCGTGGCAACATCGGGTACACACGCAGCCTTAGAAGCTGCTGGTGTACCTGCACAAAAGGTACTCAAAATCTCTGAAGGTCGTCCCAATATCGACGATATGATACGCAATGAAGAGATTGCTTTGGCGATTAACACATCGGACAATGCAGGCAGTAAAACAGATGCGAAAACTATCAGACAATCTGTTTTGTCTAATCATGTTGCCTACTTTACGACCATCTCAGCTGCAAGAGCGACGGCCATGGCTATTAAAGAACTCAAAGAAACAGAGGGTGCACTTGAGCCTAAAGCATTGCAAGATTACCTCCTATAGGTAATAAATAATGCCAAACTTTACATTAAAAGCCTGTGTGTTTCTTGCCCAAACCGATACAACTGTGGGCTTTGTCTCACAAAATGCAGACAAAATCACCGCAATCAAACAACGCCCTTCTTATAAGCATTACATCACAGCAGTCAATTCATTTCATACCCTAAAAACATTGGTACGCATACCACAGCAACACAAAAACAGAGTGAGGAGATCCACAAAAACAACTTTCGTGATGCCGAATAAAGAATCCTACCGCGTTATTTTTGATGCCCAGCATCTTCTTCTTTTAGATAGGCTCAAATGGGTCTTCACAAGTTCTGCCAATCTAAGTAACGAATCTTATGACGAAACATTTGCCAAAAATATGGCTGATGTCATCATAGAGCCTCTTTTGAACCCGAAGGAGGCTTCACGCATCTATAAGCTAGGCACAAACACACTAAAAAGGATACGCTAATGTCGATCATTTATGAGAACACACACATCAAAATTGAAACACAAGAGAGCGAGATACCATGGCTCAAAATTTTTACCAAACACCCATACAAGGAGATGAGTGAAGTTCCTAGTGGCATCAAACATGAACTCTATGCGCTTTTGGATCTCATCGAAAAAGAGATGATTGACTACTATGCGCCTAAAAAAATCAATATCGCTAGCTTTGGGAACTATGTGCCACATGTTCACTGGCACATTATGACACGATTTGAAGAAGATAGCTATTTTCCTGAACCAATGTGGGGAATAAAGCAGCGTGAATGCAAATTACAATTACCTTCATTTGAAATATTTTGCCAAAAATTGATTCAACGATTATAAGTTTTTCTGCATAACCTAAACACTTTTTCTAAATACATAAGTAGATGTAATCCATAATATTGTGAAATATAATCAAAGTATTTTTTTCTTGCATTAATCCTGTTTCCAATTCAGTCCCTATTAAGAAAATATTGCAGATAATGAAACCATTAAGATTAAATACACAAAGGCACATTCATGCAAAGAAGAGATTTTTTTAAAAAAGCAGCTGTTGTCGCAGGAGCAACTGCACTGGGGGCATATACCGCAGAAGCTGGAACTACCAAGCAGCCTATAGACGATCAGAAGTTGGCTGAGGTTGCTTTTCCTGAAAAACGACCGTTAATTATGTACTCAGATAGACCCCCACTGCTTGAAACTCCTAGAGGTATTTTTACTTCTACGCTGACACCTAACGATCTCTTTTTTGTGCGTTGGCACATGCCCGATATTCCGACTTTTATTGATCTAGCTACACACACTATCCATGTTAATGGACTTGTCAATAAAGAGTTACACCTGACGATTAATGACCTTAAAACAAAATTTGAACAAGTAGAAATCACTGCGGTTCTTCAGTGTGGCGGAAACAGCCGTTCGGCCTTTGTTCCTGTTGCAGGGGGTATACAGTGGGGCTCTGGCGCTATGGGTTGTGCCGTATGGAAAGGGGTGCGTTTGCGTGATGTCCTTGAAGCCGCAGGGCTTCAAAAAGATGCAGAATGGATAGGATTTAACGGAAAGGAAACTGCCGCATACTATGAAACCCCGAACTTTATACGGGAATTACATCTTGATGAGTTAGATGATAAAATCATACTGGCATACGAGATGAATGGCGAAGACCTTCCTTATCTTAACGGCTATCCACTTAGACTTGTTATCCCAGGATACTATTCTGATTCTTGGGTGAAAATGCTTTCAAATATTACCGTAACCAAAGAATACGAAAAATTGTTTTTTATGGATATGGCGTACCGTGTTCCTGATAATGAATGCGAATGCGAGACACCCGAAAAAGAGTTTCCTAGAACCAAGCCTATTACGAAGATGAATGTAAAGTCGGTTATAGGCTACCCAACAAAAGAATCCGTAGTGAATCATGGCTCCCATGTTGTAGTAAGAGGTGTTGCCTTTGATGGTGGACATGGCATCAAAGAAGTTTTGGTCTCACTTGATGGGGGCAAAAAGTGGAATCAAGCGACATTGGATGCTGGCGAAGCAGGGAACTATGCGTTTAGAACCTTTAGATACTCATTTAAGCCAACGATGTTTGGTGAGCTAACCATTATGACTAAAGCTATCAATAATGCTGCAGAGGTGCAACCTTTTGCCAAAGACATCAAGTGGAACCATGGCGGGTACAAATATAATGGTATCGATGAAGTTACCGTAAAAGTCATATAAGGAAAATAAATGAAAAGAATAATAATAGCAGTACTCATGACGGTGCCATTGTTTGCCCAAGTGAGTGAAAAAATCGAAGTACCTTTTGTTGCTTTTCCTATAAAGATGGGTACAGGTTTTGATGCAGTTCAAGCGAATTGTTTAACTTGTCACTCTTTTGGGTATATCATCAATCAGGGCAGACAATCTAAAGCATTTTGGAGAGAAAAAGTAGATAAAATGATTATTCATTTCAAAGCACCAATGGATGAAGCTGCTGCGGTTGCTGTGACAAACTATCTTTATGATTATTATGGAAACGATAAACTCAAGTAATATTTCTAGCTGTCTCTTTTTTAAGAGACAGATTTTTTAGCAAATATTATCTACTCCTTTCAAATCCACCGCTTGCTCTCTGAACGCTATTCTGTCTTTGGATGGGTTCTCCTCTTGTGCTCTGAAACCTTGATCTATCAAAGTTTGTGTTACGATTGGTGTCTCTTTGGAAAGTATTTTTATTTGCCCTTGCTTGATTTATATCGCCTCTTTGTCTTTGGGCTGAGTTTCCAAAATCTTGTCGTGTTTGTTGATTTCTGGCGCGTGCTATACCTCTGTTATATTCTGATTTATGCGCTCGGTAATGACTTGATTTGAGGTAACTTCCTCTGCTGCTATAATACCCATTTCTTCCGTTTACAGCACTATAACGGCGCCCATTATAGTAACGATACCCTCTGTCATAATAGTGTCCATACCCCAATCTGCGTCCACCATAGTTGTAAAAACCATTGCTATAATGTCCACCATAATAATAAAGACCGCCATAATAATAATAGGGCACACCATAATAATAAGGATAGCTATAACTCACCAAACCAATACTTGCGCTAGGACCATAGTAAGGTGTGGCTCCATAATATCCGCCAGCATAAGGTTGTGCTATGACAGTGGTGCACCCCGAAACGATAAACAAAGAGGATGCCAACGCAATCGCTCCCAATATTTTTTTCTTTTTATACATAGATGTCCTTTTTTTATTAGTATAACATACAAATTGTGTTGATATAGTGTATTTTTCATAAAGTATTGTAACCTATCATATTGTGGGTATAATGGCATGAAAAAGGAGGCTTAGATGTGCGATTTTACTCTCTTGAGCCCAGAAGAAAAAAAGCATTACCATGAAGCACTTCTGAAGTGTGCCCAAAATTTTGGCGGTAAAAATTTTTTTCTGCACTTGCTCGAAGCCATTCGTCAAACCAAGCCTCATCCTCTTCTGGCAAAAAACAGTGAATTTACAATACAGCTAGGTTCTGTAGGGTGGAATAAAGTCATCTTTCAAGATAAACTTCAACTTCTACTCAAAGCGCGAACCAACGAAAGTAAGCAAAACAACTTTCTTCCAGCACCTAATGAAAAAAATTATAAAAAAATACTCGACATCGTACGCACGCTAAAGCCTGTTGTTTTTCATGTTAAGCCCACCCAGAAAGAAGATGGGGCAGGATTTTTCTTTCAGCCTTTTGATAGCATCGATGAAAATACTGTCAAACTCAATCCTCTTTTTGATGCACTTTTTTTCTGTTCAGTGGATACTGTCAAAAAAATACTCAACCATGAACCTAAAACAGTCCCTTTGATTTAAAACCGAATATGATTAAGAGTTTAGAAAAACATTACAAACGCTTGATAATTTTAATAGAAATTATACTTTTTATCGTTCTGATTGTGCTTGCTTATAATTTTACTCCTTCCAAAAAAGGTACACACACTTTTTATCTCCCCTTATCCGATATCAATACCACCATAAGCACTCTCCAAAAAAATGGTTACGAAATGACTGCGATAGATAAATGGATTTTGGGACTAAAAAAAATTCCAGATGAAGGGTGGTATAGCATAAAGCCAAATAAGTACGGACGGATTCCTTTTTTTTATACCTTTTATAAACAAAAAACTGATGCGCTGATGGATGTAGTGGTCTTTGCAGGTGAAACCAAAGATGAAGTCTGCGGACGACTTGCAAACGATACGAAGACAGACAAGCAAAAGCTACTCAATGCTTACAATGACATGACACGATTTACAGAAGCTGACATTATCGCTGGACGATACACGCTTGCACGAAAAGCAAATGAAAAAACTGCCATACACTACCTTTTTATGACATCTGAGAAAACGCTAGAGGGATTCAAAAAAGAGTATTTCATAAAACCTCTTAGTGAGTCTGAGCTTAAAGTCATTTATATTGTCGCATCCATCATCCAAAAAGAGAGCAATTCTCTCAAAGAGATGCCTCTTATCTCCTCAGTTATCTATAATCGCTTAGAAAAAAATATGAGACTACAGATGGACAGCACACTCAATTATGGTGAGTATTCTCATGTTATCGTCACACCTGAACGCATTAAAGGCGACACAAGTGCTTTTAACACATATAAGCACAAAGGGTTACCGCCACAACCGCTAGGGAGTGTAACACTTGATGCACTCAAAGCTGCTGCCAAACCTTCACCAACGGAATTTCTCTACTTCATGCTCAACGAGAAAGGAAGTCATGATTTTAGTGCAAATTACACAGAGCATATCGCTAACATTAAAATTTTTCGTGCTTATCTGGATGAGAAAAAAATGAAAGAAGAGCAAAAACAAGAAATTCAAAAACAAGAAGATACCAATAAAACAATCAATATTTTAACACCTAGCTTTCTAGGCGATACAGCCATTGAAATTGATTGGCAGAAGGTAAAACTTTAGATATTTCTCATGCGAAATAGAAATAGTATGCTATAATAATCTCACATCAAAACAAAGGAATTCAACATGAAAACAATAAACATAAAACTATTGGTACTCATCAGTGCAAGCCTAATGCTTACAACGGGATGCGCAAATAAAACACAAACAGGTGCAGCATTGGGTGCTGGTGGTGGAGCACTTCTTGGACATGCTGTTGGTGGAAGTAAAGGGGCTTGGGCTGGTGCTGCAATCGGTGGTATTAGTGGTGCTCTTATCGGTAACAATGAAGACCAAAAAGACCAAGCTGGAAGAAGATAAGTTGAAATAATTCATACCTTGCATTTATCAATGCGAGGTATGATATTTCTAGTTTCTTACTGTTATTTTATTCTCTTTAATGCTAGCAATAAGTTTAGCTATCGTCTCTACTTTCTTCATTTCTTCAGCTTGTGAATCAACTGCTTTTAGATTAAATAAATCCATTTTTTTATCAAGATACCCCGTGTTAAAGATACCCGCGATAAAGTCTTCATCTCTTACTATCTCTCGATGAAGTGGAAGATTTGAGACGATACCCTCAACATAGAACTCATCAAGTGCTCTTCGCGCTTTCTTGACCGCACCTTCCCAATCAAGCGCAGAAACGATGAGTTTACCTATCATTGAGTCATAATTTGGTGGGATTTTATAGCCCGCATACGCACTTGAATCAATCCGCACACCTGGTCCCCCCGGGGTGATATAGGTGTGAATTGTTCCCGCTGATGGCATAAAGTTTTTTTGCGGGTCTTCAGAGTTGATTCTAAATTCGATAGCAAAGCCTTTAAGTCTGATATCTTCTTGCAAAAATTTCAGTTTGTCACCTTCTGCTATCTCTATCATCCTTTGAATCAAATCAATACCAGAAATCACTTCTGTAACAGGGTGTTCTACTTGCACTCTTGTATTCATCTCTATAAAGTAGATATTATCCTGTTCATCAACCAAAAATTCAACCGTTCCAACACTCTCGTACCCTAGCCTAAACATGGCTTTGGTTGAAACACGGTAAAGCTCTTTTCTAACAGCATCATTGAGTCGTGGCGAAGGAGCAATCTCAATCACCTTTTGGTGTCTTCTTTGAATAGAACAGTCTCTATCACCCAAATGCACCACATTTCCGTATTTGTCCGCTACGATTTGTACTTCAATGTGTCGTGGATTTTGCACATATTTTTCGATGAACACTTCAGTTCTTCCAAAGTACTTCATCGATTCGTTTTGTGCAGAGTCAAACATATCACTAAACTCACTTGCTTTCATCACGATACGCATCCCTCTACCGCCACCACCAAATGCTGCTTTAATAATAATAGGAAAGCCAATTTCAGTGGCAATCTTTTCACCCTCTTTTTTATCTAAAACAGGCTCATCCGTACCTTCAAGCACAGGAACACCAATTTTTTTCATGGCGACTTTAGATGCCATTTTGTCACCAAAAAGAGCGATATGCTCTGGTTTAGGTCCTATAAAAATAATACCATTTTGGGCGCATGACTCAGCAAATTCAGCACTTTCAGACAAAAATCCATACCCAGGATGAACCGCGTCACAGCCAGCTTTTTTTGCCAAAGCAATAATGCGCTCACCATCAAGATAAGCCTGAAGCGGATTGCCCATCATCGGGTAACATTCATCCGCTTTTCTTACCCAAATGCCTTCCACATCCACTTCTGAAAAGATAGCGACAGATTGAACATTAAGTTCTTTACATGCCCTGATGATTCTTAGCGCGATTTCGCCCCTGTTTGCTATTAACACTTTGGTAATTTTTTTATGTTCCATATATTCTCCTTGTAAAACTTTAGTGTATCACATAAACACTTCAATTTTAGGCTTTTAATGGCTACAATGAAAACCTAAAATTTTGATTTGCGCGTTTATCACTTAAGTTTTTATGCCGAGATATGTGTAACAATTTCACCGTTTTGCACATCAAAATCAACCCGTGAACCTTCCACGACTTTATCTTCGAGTATCAACTCCGCCAAGGTATCTTCCACTACTTCATAGAGTGCTCTTTTAAGTGGACGCGCACCATACACCGGATCAAACCCTGCTTCAGCGATATAGGCTTTTGCCCCTTGAGTAAGCGTGATAACAATGTCACGCTCTGCCAGTTTGGACTGGATACCTTTAAACAAGATATCCACAATAGTGCTAATCGCATCCAGATCCAGCGGATTAAAGATAACCTGATCATCCAAACGGTTCAAAAACTCAGGCTTAAAGTTGCGTTTAAGTTCATCATTCACCGCTATTCTTCGCTCTTCTTTGTCTGAAATGGTCATGATCTTATCTGAAGCGATGTTAGATGTCATGATAATGATGGTGTTTTTAAAATCCACCGTCACCCCTTTGTTGTCCGTCAATCGTCCGTCATCCAGTACCTGCAGAAGCGTATTGAACACATCAGGGTGTGCTTTTTCTATCTCATCAAAGAGTACCACCGAGTAAGGCTTTCTGCGTACCGCTTCAGTGAGCTGTCCACCCTCTTCATACCCTACATACCCTGGAGGTGCCCCCACAAGGCGTGATGCAGCATGTTTCTCCATATACTCAGACATATCGATGCGTATGAGTGACTTCTCAGAGTCAAACAAAAACTTCGCTAGCGTTTTAGCCACCTGTGTTTTACCCACACCCGTAGGGCCAAGGAACATAAAAGAGCCAATCGGACGGTTCAGATCAGAAAGCCCTGCTTTGTTTCGTTTGATGGCTCGTGCGACTGCTTTGAGTGCCTCTTCCTGCCCTACTACCTCTTCTTTGAGGATGCTTTCTATGGCAAGGATTTTTTCTTTTTCACCTTGAAGCATTTTGCTCACAGAGATACCCGTCCAACGGCTGACGATGCTTGCTATCATCTCTTCATCGACAGAGTTTTTAAGCAGTGTGCCCTCAGACATCATCTGCACCCACTTTTGCTCCAGTGCTTGCAGTTTAGCCTGTTCAGCCGGCACTTGCCCGTACTCTATCTCGGCAGCCCTATTGAAGTCACCCTCTCGTTTTGCAAACTCTGCTTGTGTTTTTAACGACTCAATGGCACTTTTGGCTTCAGCGATGTTGTTAAATACTTGTTTTTCAGTGTCAAACTGATTTTGAAGTGAAACCCGTTTTTCTTCCATGTCTGCCAACTCTTTTTCTATCTCAGCGATACGCGCGGTATTTTTCTCACTCTCTTCCATCTTGAGTGCTTCTTTTTCAACCTGCACTGTTGAAATCTCGCGTTTTATTTTAGACAAATCAGTCGGCTCAGACTCTATCTGCATTTTAAGCTCAGCTGCCGCTTCATCAATGAGATCGATGGCCTTATCGGGCAGAAACCTGTCTGTGATGTAGCGGTCGCTCAGTTTTGCTGCTGCGACTAAAGCCGAATCGGTTATCACCACATTATGATGCACTTCCAGTCTGTTTTTGATGCCTCTTAAGATTTGCAAGGCTTCGTTGATGCTGGGTTCATCCACTTTGACAGGCTGAAATCGTCTTTGAAGTGCAGCATCTTTTTCGAAGTATTTTCTGTACTCTTTGAGTGTTGTCGCCCCTATGGTATGCAACTCTCCACGCGCAAGAGCAGGTTTAAGGATGTTTGCTGCATCCATGCTTCCTTCACTCGCCCCTGCACCTACGATGGTATGTATCTCATCGATAAACAAAATGACATTGCCCGATTGTTTGACTTCATCTATGACTGCTTTGAGTCTGTCTTCAAATTCACCTCTATACTTTGCTCCAGCGATAAGTCTGGACATATCTAAAGAAATCACACGCATATTTTGCAAACTAAGGGGCACTTCTTTGTTCACAATACGCTGCGCAAGCCCTTCAACGATAGCAGTTTTACCCGTTCCTGGTTCACCGATGAGTATGGGGTTATTTTTGGTTTTTCTAATCAGTATCTGCATCACGCGTTGCACTTCCTCGTCTCTACCGATGACAGGGTCAAGTTCACCATTTCGTGCTTTTTGATTGAGGTCTACGCCGTACTGCCCGAGTGCTTCAAGTGTCTCATCTCCTGACTGCGAGTCTATCTGTTTACCACCTCTTATGCTCTCTAAGGTCTTCTTATATTCATTCATATCAAGATACTTACCCAGTGTCTGCTTGATGAAGTCCTCACCCACATTTGCCATCAGCCATGCATCGACTGCGAGGTACTGGTCACCATTTGCAATCATCACACCTTCTGCATTTTGCAACGAACGCACTAGTTTTTGTGAAAGTTTAATCGTTTCTTTGGTGACTGACGAAACAGACGGCAACTTATTTGCCAAAGATTTGGTCTCAAGCTCAATGGCTGCTTTGT
>DYTF01000005.1:32348-42562 GCA_020726105.1 Sulfurovum sp.
ACAGACGGCAACTTATTTGCCAAAGATTTGGTCTCAAGCTCAATGGCTGCTTTGTCCACATTCATTTTATTGAGTGCCTGATGCAAAATCGAGCCACTGTTGGTCAGTAGCGCCCATACAAGGTGAATAGGATCTACTTCCTGGTTTTTGTTATGCAATGCCAATGAAACACCTGACTCTATCGTGCTTTGCATTTGGTTGGTTAATTTTTCTAATATACTCATAGATAACTCCTTAAATTTAAACTAAATAAGTATACAACCTTTAGTCACTTGTTGTCAAGTTTATTTAGTAAATATTTTGAAGGTATTTTTTAGTGAAGTGACACAAAATTTATGTTAGTATGCGTTTATGAACTATACACTATTATCCGAATTTACGCCTCTTATTGATGCTGTTGAAGCCCATTTGATGGGAAAAAGAGAAACGATAGCTCTTTCCTTGGCAACTTTTTTTGCAGGGGGGCATTTACTCTTAGAAGATATACCCGGAGTAGGAAAAACCACTCTAGCCAAACATCTTTGTGCTGTACTAGGGCTTGAGTTTGGACGCGTACAGTTTACTTCCGACATGCTTCCCTCAGATATACTCGGCATCAACTACTACAATCAAAAAGAAGGTAACTTTGTCTTTAAAAAAGGGCCTATCTTTACTTCATTTCTTTTGGGTGACGAGATAAACCGATCCATGCCAAAAACGCAGTCTGCCCTTTTACAGGCAATGGAAGAAGGCACAGTCACCATAGACACCACACACTACCCTCTGCCTCAACCGTTTTTTGTCATTGGTACTCAAAATCCTCATGAAGAAGTGGGAACCTTTGAATTGCCAAGTTCACAGCTGGACAGATTTATGTGCTCTCTTAGTATAGGATATCCTGATAATGCAGCAGAAAGAGAAATCCTTAAAGGAAAAACAGCTCACGGTTTGTCACGCGCTTCAGTGGTACTAACGCCTTCACAAGTTCAAGTTTACCTCACTCAAGCTTCTGGTGTCACACTGAGTGATACCTTGCTTGATTTTCTTCAAGATACCATAAGCTTTACGCGAAAGAGTGGGATGTTTGAGTACGGACTTTCTACGCGTGGGGCACTGGCTTTAACGGCGATGATAAAATCATGGGCAATGTTGCAAGGACGCAGTTACGCTACCGCTGATGATGTTCAGATGGTTACTGCTGCAGTGTGCGCACACCGTCTGCGTTTTAAAGAAGGTGCTACGACCGCTGCACGCATCCATCATGAAATCTTTACGCACATACATTCAGATACATAAAACCACCAAGCGACACGCAACGCGTTTTAGCATTGTAGTGGTGGTTTTACTGTTTGGGCTTTTTATGGAAGCCTATATGCATGATTTTAATCTCGTCTACATCCTTCTCTTTTTTGTCTTTTCTCTTGCCTTTTCAGCCGGTCCCATCGGTCTACTCAATCTGGGAAATCTTGAAGCAGTATTTAAACCATCAGGGCGTTTTTTTGCACAGCAAGAAAGTATGATTTCCTTGTCAGTACAGAACACATCACAGTCACATTCATGGTCTATCTACATTTATCATAATCGTCTTCAAGTTGCGTTTATGCCGACCGTAAAAGCACACAACACGCACCTCGTACAACTCCCATACACAGCACAAAAACGCGGAGATTTTGTGTATGATACCTGTTATCTTGAGAGCAAATACCCTCTTTCTACTGTAAGATTTACAAGAGAAATCACAGACAAATACCATGGCATTGCTTACCCCCAACCCAAGGGACTTTCTCTCTTTGCATACATACAACAACATAATGCAAACTGGGGTGAAGAAAAGGAGTTTGATGGGCTGCGTGTTTATGATGGCTCACAGCGTCTCTCACACATACACTGGGCATCTGTTGCCAAGGGAGAATTGTCAGTCAAACATTTCAGCAAAGAAGCACACACTCAAAATCTCCATTTCAATTTTGAAACCTTAGAAGGAAATCCCGAGACTCGCTTGTCTCAACTTTGCTTGTGGGTACTTGAGTGCGAAAAGCATCATCTACCCTTTAGTGTAGCGTTTTCACACAAGGTGCTTCATTCAAACAAGGAGGGCATTGATGAGATACTTATCTGGCTTGCACACTATTAGACCCTCTGCATTGAGACTTTTAGATATGGCGTATCTGGTGGTGCTGCTTCCTTTGCTTATCATGCTCAAAATCCCGATGCTACTCTTTGTATTGCTCGTTTTTGTGTTGCTTATTTTTCAGAAAAGCCCTGCTAAGTCGCTTCATCTGGTGCTACTATTTCTTTTTGGCATGATTGCTATCTATTTGTCTTTATATGGTGCATTTTCATTTAAAGGACTTTCAAGGCTCAAGCTTTTTATAGAGCTGCTTATCTATGTGTTGTTAGTTGTCGTTGCATTACAAAGAGTGACCCAGCGGATCAATTTTTATCTGCTTATTTCACCTATTTTACTCTTAGCACTTTCATTATTTTTTTATCACAGCATGTTTATGCTTCTGTATGTCATCTTAGAAATTTTCTTTTTACTTTGGATGATACTTGCACATCGTATGCAAAGCGACCTTCGTGAGAGTTTCCGTTCAAGTATGCTCATGTTTATGTACTCTTTACCTTGGGTGGTGGTACTGTTTATCTTTTTCCCTCGTATCTCTTTTGAGCATGCTACATACGGTTTTAAAGGTGAGACACAAAAACGCATGGGGCATGATGGGATTATGTATCTTGATACTAAAGCGCAACTTGTGCCCTCAGAACGCATCGTGATGGAAATAGGTTTTGATACACACCTGCCGCCCTCAAACACCCTCTATTTTAGAGGCAGCATCCTCTACCTCGATAAAAATGACCACTGGGAGCCTCTTCCCCAAACCACGCAGCGAAAAAAACCAGCCCCCATCAAGACACAAGATGAAGCACTTGGGTACAAAGTCACACTCTACCCGACACAAAAACGCTGGCTTTATATGCTTGACATGCCCGCGTCCCCTATAGCCAATGCAATGTTAGATGCCGACCTTATCACAACAGTAAAAGAAGCAGTCAAAGAGCCCTTACATTATAGTGCGCGCTCTTTTGTGCAGTCTAGCTACTTTGAGATGCCTGACACAATGACACTTGGGGCAGCTACAAGTTTTAGTCGAGACCAAAATCCTAAAAGCTATCGTGCAGCGCAACGCATCAAAGAAGATTTTACAGACCCTAAAGAACGCCTATCAGCCATTTTGACACTGCTTAAATCGCAACAACTCACCTACACACTCAAGCCTGACTTACTCGATATCAACCACAGTACTGATAGTTTTATCTTTGATAAAAAACAAGGATACTGTGTGCATTTTGCTTCTTCTTTTGTCACATTGGCGCGCATGGTGGACATCCCTGCTCGCGTAGTGACGGGGTACAAAGCCGATTTGGCAAACAGCTTAAACCTCTATCTAAGCATAAAAGAACGCGATGCGCACGCTTGGGCTGAGGTTTATCTCGATGGACACTGGGTACGCGTAGAAACCACTAGCACCGCTGCAAACATCGATGCACAGACACAAACCGCACTTGCCAAACAAAACAAAAATAAACTCTTAAATACACTCAATCTTTACCTGCTTTATGCAAAGTATCAGACAGAAACATGGATACTGCACTACTCAAACTTGCGTCAACTTCAACTTTTAGACTATGCCAAATCCAATCCACGCTTTGTCATCATTTTCATCTCAAGTTTGCTTATGATGGTACTCATAACCGCGGCTATCATCGCCTACATAAGCCGTCCTCGTTTTAGCTCAGAACAGCTTGCTGTGCTTCAGCCACTTTTGGCATACCTGCAAAAAAAAGGTCATCTCCGCCAAAATACAGAAACCTTACATCAATATTTGTTACGCTATAACGATGAACACCAAAAGCAGAGTGAACACAATAGGCTTCTTCTTCAAGTGGGTGCAGTTTATGAAAAGTTGACCTATGCCAACAATAAAGAAGATACAGACATCAAACACCTTAAAGCATTGGTTCGTCGCTTTATCTCGCTTGAAAACGATTAACTTTTATCTGTTACGCTACATCTATGAGGACAGTCCAAAAGCAACCTCTTAGATGTTTTTAACTAAAATAATAAATTAATTCTCAATAGGGAGATACACTTTTCATGATTCAAAAAAACAAAAAAATAATCCTTGCCGGGCTTAGTAGCGCATTGATAGCTACATACATTTTTGGCTCTTTTGCCCAAGCAGAAGATGCTTCCAAAAATAAACCCACTGCTTCTACTGCCAAAGAGAAACTTGATGCTTATGTCAAATTTACCCAAATCATCTCTGTCATCGAAAGTCAATATGTTGATGAAATCAATACCACCGATTTGGTAGACAAAGCACTCAAAGGTCTGGTTGAAAATCTTGACTCACACTCTGCTTTTATGGATCAAAAAGAGTATAAAGACCTCTCTGTACAAACCAAAGGTGAGTTTGGAGGTTTGGGAATCTCCATCGGGATGAAAGAAGGCGCACTCACCGTCATCGCACCCATAGACGGCACGCCTGCTTTTAAGGCTGGGGTTAAATCAGGTGATATTATTCTCAAAATCAATGAAACGGCAACCATCGGGATGAATATCGACGAATCAGTCAAGATGATGAGGGGCAAACCTAAAACGACTGTTCACTTAACCATCATTCGCAAAAGTGAATCTAAACCGCTTGAATTTACCATTACAAGAGACATTATCAACATCCAATCCGTCTATGCCAAAACGATTGACAACACCCTTTTATACATTCATGTCACCTCCTTTGATCAAAAAGTAGTTGAAGGTGTCAAAAAAGCACTCAAAGAACACAAAAATGCCAAAGGTATCGTCTTGGATTTGAGAAATAACCCTGGTGGACTGCTTGATCAGGCTGTGGATTTGGTAGATCTTTTTGTGGACGAAGGTATCATAGTGAGCCAAAAAGGAAAAGTTGAAAGTGAAAACCAAAACTATATGGCACACAAAAAAGACAGTGATACCACAACACCTATCGTGGTACTTGTAAACGGCGGTTCAGCATCTGCTTCCGAGATTGTATCGGGTGCTCTGCAAGATTTAAACCGTTCCGTGATAGTGGGTGAAAAAACCTTTGGTAAAGGTTCTGTTCAGGTAGTCATGCCTATGGGGAAAGATGAGGCACTTAAACTCACTGTTGCGCGCTATTATCTTCCTAGTGGTCGAACAATTCAGGCTATTGGTGTCACGCCTGACATTATTGTACCTTTAGGAAAATTGGAAGTTTTTGATGATAATCTTTCCATCAAAGAGAGTGACCTTAAAAAACATCTGGAAAACGAACTCTCCAAAATCGATGAAAATGCAAGCAAAACAACAAAGTCAAGTCCAGAAAACAATGACACAAGCGAGGATGACAGCATCATCACGCAAAGCCAACTCTATAAAGATGTACAGCTTAAAAGTGCTGTAGATATCTTAAAAGCACTGATTATCACACAAAAAGGAAAGAAGTAATGCCAAGCGATACCCCTGTAAAACAGATGCTTGTTTATGAAGGAAAAGCAAAAAAGGTATGGACAACGCAATATCCAGAGCTTTATATTTCAGAATTTAAGGATGACTTGACCGCCTTTAATGGTGAGAAAAAATCAAGTGAAGCAGGCAAAGGTGCACTTAACAATAAAATATCTACAGCACTTTTTAACTTTCTCAATGCCCAAGGCATCCCTACTCACTTTGTGGAGATGCTGGATGAAACCCACATGGTGCACAAGCGCGCTGATGTGATTCTCATTGAAGTTATAGTAAGAAACATCGCTGCAGGCAGTTTAAGTAAAAATCTAGGCATAGAGCTTGGCACTGTTCTTCCTTTTACGCTCGTAGAATTTGACTATAAAAATGATGCACTGGGTGACCCAAAAATCAACGACCAACACTGTCTGCTTTTAAACCTAGTAAAAGAAGTCTCCGAACTAGATACCATTCGTGAAATGGCAAGAAAAATTAACACACTTTTAAAAACATTTTACGCAGAACGAAACCTCACTTTGGTTGATTTTAAACTTGAATTTGGAAAAGATGCCGAGGGAAACATCATTCTTATTGATGAACTTAGTCCTGACAACTTTAGACTTTGGGACAGCATAAGTGGTGAAAGTATGGACAAAGACCGCTTTAGAAAAGGTCTAGGTGGACTTAAGGTGGCATACGAAGAAGTACTCAATAGAATCTTAACAGAGGTAAAATCATGACAGCGATAGTAAATGTATTTTTAAAAGAAGGGGTTCTTGATCCACAGGGTAAAGCGACACACCATGCGCTAAACTCTTTAGATTTTGAAGGCATCAAAGAAGTTCGTATCGGCAAACAAATCATCGTTACTTTGGAGACACAAGACAAAGAGAAAGCAGAGAAGGAAGTCAAAGCCATGTGCGAAACACTCCTTGCCAACACAGTCATAGAAGAATACACCATAGAGATTGCTTAAGATGAATGTAGCTGTTTTACGATTTCCAGGAACAAACTGCGAGTTTGACACCCAATATGCTTTTGAAAAGCTAGGTCACAACACTCAGTTGGTATGGCACGAAGAGCAAACCCTGCCCTCTGGCATCGATCTTGTTGTGGTTCCTGGTGGGTTTTCTTATGGAGATTACTTGCGTTCAGGCTCAATTGCACGATTTTCACCCGTGATGAAAGCAGTGGCGACATATGCTAGTGAAGGCGGTAAAGTGCTTGGTATCTGCAATGGTTTTCAAATACTCACCGAAGCAGGTCTCTTACCTGGTGCCCTCAAACGCAACAGCAACCTACACTTCATCTCAAAACACCAAACCCTCTGCGTGGTGAGTACGGACAATGCTTTTTTAAACCAATGCAAAAAAGGCGAAGTACTAAGCATACCTATCGCCCATGCTGATGGCAATTATTATATTGATGATGAGGGGCTTGAGAGACTAGAAGCCAACAATCAAATACTCCTTCGCTATACAGATACTCAAGGTAACCCTACGAGCATCAATGGTTCAGTGAGTTCCATAGCGGGTGTCTGCAATGAAAGTAAAAATGTTTTTGGTCTTATGCCTCACCCTGAGCGTGCACTAGAGACCATACTTGGAAGTGAAGATGGCTTGCGTATGTTAAAAGGCTTTGAAGCATAATGCAACTTAAGCGTCTCATGAGTATATTTGTCGGTCTCATCCTGACATCTTCGATACTCCTTGGCACAGAAAGTAATTTTAAATACAGCTATATGCCTAAAAAAGTTTACAAAAACCAGCTTTTTCCCGTTACGATTATCTCATCCTCACAAAAATCAGACGATGCTTTAGTGTTTACTTTTGAGGGTGATTCAGAGGTAAAGCCTCTTTTTGAAGATCCTTTGGTTGTAAGAAATGGTTCAGATAGTTTTTACACCTTCTATTTTAAAGCATCGAAAGATGATATACACATTCCGAAATTACACATCAAAACGCAAGATAATACCTTTATACTTGGTGCTAGAACCATTTTCATCGAAAAACTGAAAGAACGCGAAGACTTTTGTGGTGTACTTGCGGCTGATATGAAAATCAAAAATTCTCAAGTGTCTAACTATGATGAAAACCATCACATCGTTACACTCTCACTTGAAGCTTTTGAGGCTAACATTGAAGATATACGGCTCAATACGGCACAAGAATCGGACATCGACACCCTTAAGCGCAACTATGCAAAAGTGGAAGCAGAATTTTATGTGGTATTGCCTGTTGCGCAAACTTCACTTAAGTTTACTTACTTCAACACCATTAAGAAACAATATGTCTATCTTGAGACTCCTGTAGTGGTTGAGGACGCTACAGTGACTACACAGTCTGAACTTAATCCTGTCGAAGACGACTTTGAACTGTTTAAAAAATATACTTTGATGGGGCTACTTGCATTTTTTCTTTTTATGTTCATTTTGAAGCGAGATTTTTTCTATTTGGTATTGGGTGTTATCGCGCTCATTGTCCTGTTAGCTCTTCATGTGCCCCATAAAGAAATCTGCATCAAACAGGGTGCTTCACTCTACATCTTGCCCACGCAAACAAGTACTATCAGCACCAAAATAGATCATGAGTTAAAAACGATGCTTTTGGGCGAACACGAAACATTTAAAAAAGTCGAATACAACAAAGGAGTCATTGGATGGATAAAAAATGAAGACCTTTGCGAGCATTAGATTTTACTGGGGTGCCTTTATCGTCTCTTTCAATACGGCGATTTTTATGATACCTGCATTGATGCTTTTTGACAGAGACAAAGGTACTATTGTGCACTACATTAACCGCTTAACGCTGTTTATGCTAGGTGGAAGACTCAAGCAAACAGGAGAGATGGACAAAAATGCCGACATGGTTGTGATGAACCATCAAGGCATTATCGACATTATAGGGCTAGAGGCTTTACAAAACAATCATCTTAGGTGGGTCGCAAAAAAAGAGTTATTTGAAGCGTTTTGGTTTGGCAATCTTTTGCGCTATGGTGAGATGATTTCACTCGATCGTGACAATAAAGCAGGACTCATCAAACTCATCAAAGATGTCAAAGAATCGAAAGAAAAACATCATCGTACTGTAGCTATCTTCCCCGAGGGCACCAGGGCCGATAAGCAGCCGTTACTTCCGTTTAAACAAGGTGCAAAAATTATTGTGGAAAAATTACAGCTTCGCATCCAACCCATCGTTATCACGGGGAGCAAATGGATACTCAATGAGCATAATCGTACGGCACATAGCGGTGTTGTTCACTATATATTTTTACCAAGCATTGATGTCGCAACCCAAGATGAGGCGTGGTTTGAAACCCTCAACATACACATGCAAAAGGTCATAGATGATGAATTTAACAACAATCATCGCAGTCGCTAGCGGCGGTGCGATAGGCGCAACATTAAGAATGTTACTGAGTGGGGTTGTCAATAAGCACATTGTTCATACGCTTCCTTTTGGCACATTGGCAGTCAATCTCTTAGGAAGCTTGTTTGTAGGGGTACTTTTTGCCTATTTTCATCTCAATACTTCGTTCTCGCCACAGGTAAAAACATTTCTCATCACAGGAATACTCGGAGGATTTACCACTTTTTCCACCTTTGCCATGGAGAGTTTCTTCTTACTTGAATCAGGAGCGTATCTACACGCTTTTTCTAACATGGCACTCAACCTTTTTGGTTCTATTTCTTTTGCAGGAATCGGATACCTTCTCATTATACAGCTATCAAAATAACAAGGAAAATGATGTCAACATTAAATGAAGAGATTAAAAAACATATCAAAAAACTCATGAACCCTCTCAAAGAAGAGAGCGAACTACTTGATACACTCAAAGTAAAACTAACAAAAAAAGAGCTTAAACTCCTTAGAGCATGGGCGAACGAAACACCACAGGTTGAGATGCAAGTAAAATTAAGTCTGGACGAAGAACAGTATGGTGCACTTTCTTTGAAGCTTATCAAAAAACTCAATCAGGAAAAAATCAAACAGGCACTATGTAGTTAGCGGATACAAATCAGCTATAATTTACTTCAATATGAAAAGATTTTATAATAACACTGCGCTTGCCTTGAACCGACACTCCCCAAGTGTAACAGTTTTTCCATTCCCTGTCTCAGAGTAGATATATGCCAAAGTACTTTGCACATCTGTCTCTGGCATCTCTTCTTCTATGATACGCAAAGCATCTTTTTGGCTGGTTTTTTGCCATTTTTTTTCATAGACATATTGAGTATAAAGCTCCATTTCTATATTTTCTCCACTTTTGTTTATTTTGCATGATTGTAGTCCCTTTGGCAAAACTTGTCAATCATGTCCTACTCAGTAGATTAAATGCTCTGTAGTGTATAATACATTTCATAAGAAACTCAAATAAAACTAGGAATAAAAATGCTGGAAATCATCGTTGCGGGCATCGGGATTGCTACCATTTTAAATATTTTACTCAAAAAGTTGCATATCCCAACCATCATCGGCTTTATCATTACGGGTACGATACTCACCTATGGTTTTGGTCTTCAAGATGCTAAAAATTCATACGATTTGAAATTCATAGGCGAATTTGGCATTGTATTTCTGATGTTTACCATCGGTTTGGAGTTTTCGGTCAAACATTTACTGCATATGAAAAAAGAGGTTTTTTTGTACGGTGGATTGCAGGTTCTGCTCACCACAGTACTCATCTCTCTCATTGCCCATCATGGGTTTGGATTGCCCGATAAAAC
>DYTF01000098.1 GCA_020726105.1 Sulfurovum sp.
CTATTGGGTTGATTTGGCAAGGAAGTTTTGCCATCTTCATAATCTCTTTTGCAAAATCATACCAAGAAAGGACCCCTTCATTACTGTAATTATAAATTTCTACTTTGTGATTCTCTATTTTTGGGATAATATCAAGTATAATTTGTGCTAAATATGCGGCATAAGTAGGAGTTCCCACTTGGTCAAATATTACTCCAATGGACTCTTTCTCTTTCCCTAAACGAAGCATTGTTTTTACAAAATTAGCTCCAAAAGAGGAGTATACCCAAGAGGTTCTTATGATAATAGAATTTGTTGGATTAATTCTCTGCATTTCAAGTTCACCATCAAGTTTTGTTTTACCATAAACTGATTTTGGATTTGTTTGAAACTCTTCACAGTATGGTTTATAAGCCTTACCGTCAAATACATAATCTGTAGAGATATGGATAAGTTTAATATTGTTTAGAAGTGAGATTTTTGCTAGTTTTTTGACCGCTTTTCTATTTACTAAATCAGCAGTAATTTCATCCGATTCGGCTTTATCCACTGCTGTGTATGCTGCACAGTTTATAATAGTATTGATATTGTTCTTTTGTACAAAGTTTTTAATAGCTTCTTCGTTTGTGATATCTAAAGTTTCTCTATCTGTAAAAAAGAAGTTATATGGATAGCTTGATGAGAGTTCTTTTATCTCACTTCCAACTTGACCATTTGAGCCTGTTACTAAGATATTGACATTTAAAAATTCTTTTGATATAATCTCATCACAAATCGCCTTCGTGCGCACCCTTTGGTCTTCCAAAGGGGTAACAATCAAACTTAATAATTTCTCCTGTAATTCAAAAAAGTCTTTTTTAGATATTTTTCCATCTCTAAAATTTGCTCTTTTTATATCAAATAATTTCAATTGACTCAATATGGCATAACTTTTAATATCTTTTTTATATTCAAATTCAAAATGAAATTGGTTATTCTTTGCTTTTGAAGTCAGAGGAATCCCAAGAAAAACTCTGTTATTAAACTTTTTATACACTAGAACAGGTCTTAAAAAATCTTTACCACCGTCTTGTTCAAACCCAATATTATTTCCAACATACATAAAAAATATATCTTGTTCATTGAATCGAAAATTTACTTCATCATTATCAAGAAACTTCTTTTTATCATTCCATTGATCATATGATAAACTATTTTTATGCATAATAATCCACTCCAAACTCAAATAAATCATTTGTATCTTTTAGAAGTGGTTGTTTAGTATCTTTAGCCGAAAGTTGTAATTGGTCGTGCGGTATTTGCCAATTTATTACTAAATCTTTATCATCAAAAGCTATCCCTCTATCATTTTCTGGGCTATAGTAGTTATCTACTTTATAAGCGAAGATAGTATCATCTTCAAGGACTACAAAGCCATGAGCAAATCCTCTTGGAATTAGCATTTGCTTTTTATTTTCAGCTGACAATTCAACGGCTACATGTTCTCCAAATGTTGGAGAATTTTTTCTTATATCAACTGCTACATCAAGAACTCTTCCTTGTATTACCCGCACAAGTTTTGTTTGAGCTGCTGGGTGTAATTGATAGTGAAGTCCTCTTAGAACTCCCTTTGAAGATTTACTTTCATTATCTTGACAAAAGTTTATCGTGTAGCCCAAAAATTCTTCAAGTTTATCAACTCTAAAAGTCTCTACAAAATAGCCTCTGCTATCTCCATGAACTTTAGGTTCGATTATAATTACATCTGGTATTTTTGTTCTTGTCAATTGCATTAGATTACTCGTCTTGGTTGATTGGCTCTTGCTATTAAATATTGTCCATATTGGTTTTTTAAAAGTGGTTTTGCAAGCTCAAGGAGTTTTTCTTTTGAGATATATCCCATCTCATACGCTATCTCTTCAAGACAAGCTACTTTTAGGGATTGTCTATTTTCAATTGTTTGGATAAATTGGCTAGCTTCTAGTAAACTTTCATGTGTCCCCGTATCAAGCCATGCATACCCTCGTCCCATAAGCTCAACTTTAAGTCTATTTTCACCCAAATAATCTTGATTGAGTGTTGTTATCTCCAACTCTCCTCTCTCACTTGGTTTCACATTTTTAGCTTTTGCCACAACATCTTGTGGATAAAAATAAAGTCCAACAACAGCATAGTTTGATTTTGGTTGTGCGGGTTTTTCTTCTAAACTTATCACTGTTCCAGCTTCATCAAACTCTGCAACTCCATATCTCTCAGGGTCTTTTACATAGTATCCAAACACTGTTGCTTTATTTTCCTCTTTTGCATTTTTTACACTTTGAGCAAGAAGTTTTGTTAAGCCATGACCATAAAAAATATTATCTCCAAGAACCAAACAAGCATCATCACCAGCCAAAAACTCCTCCCCTAAAAGAAAAGCTTGAGCAAGACCATCAGGAGATGGCTGAACTATATAAGAAAATTTCATCCCAAGATCACTTCCATCACCCAAAAGATCTTCAAATCTTGGTAAATCTGTTGGTGTTGAGATGATAAGAACCTCTTTGATACCAGCGAACATAAGAACTGAAAGTGGATAATATACCATTGGTTTATCATATATTGGAACAAGTTGTTTTGAGACACCTTTTGTGATTGGGTAAAGCCTTGTACCACTTCCACCTGCTAGGATTATCCCTTTCATTTAGTTTCTCCTACATATTTATAAAATTCTAAATACCAATCCACAAATTTATTTATCCCCTCTTGAATAGGAGTAGCTGGTTTGTATCCCAAATCTTCTACTAAATCTTTCACATCAGCATAAGTAGCTGGTA
>DYTF01000099.1 GCA_020726105.1 Sulfurovum sp.
GTTGTGCATTTGCTACTGTTGTTGCCATAATGATAGCACCTATTGTTTTTGTTAATTTTGTTATTTTCATCTTTTTTCCTTATTTAAAATGTTATTTTCACACCTGTAAAATAGTATCTTCCGCTACTACTTCCAAGAATATCTTCTATTTTTTCATCTGCTATATTATTGATACCGCCATAAAGTGCCACTTGTTTTGAGTAGTCGTAGTTGATATTCCAATCGATTGTAGTGTAAGCTTTTGTTGTGCTATCTTTGATACTTTCAGTTGGAGTCCCTCTATTTACGGTTTCTCTATAATATTGCTCCCCTATATATTTTGCACCCAAACTTGTATCGATAGCACTTGATGCTTGATAGGTGAGTTTTGCACTCATTACTCTCTCAGGATTAAATTCTAGCTCTTTATTTGTCGTGTCATTTTTGGTTCTAAGCTCTGTCCAATTGAAATTTACCCCCAACGAATCACTAAAATTGTGAGTGACGGCAAGTTCAGTTCCATAAGTTGAAGCTTTTGGAATATTGATAAATGTGTAGTAAGGAATACCACTTGTACTTTTAGCAAGGGTTTCACTTATCAAATCTTCAATTGAGTTGTGAAAGATGGCTAAATCATATTTGGTATTACCAATTTTTCCACCCATTCCCACTTCATAAGTGGTGGTTGATTCAGGTTTTAGGGCATAAACAGTTTTATCCAAATCGTTATCGACCGTATCGGCTCCTCTTTGACTCCCATTTGCTGTATTTTTGAAGATATAAAGCTCCCTAATATCTGGAGTACGATACCCCTGTGCCACATTTGCTCTTAAGTTGAACTCTTTTGAGAAGTTTTTGATAACTCCCGCTTTAAATGTAGCCTTGCTATCGGCATTGCTAATATCATCATATCTTGCCCCAAAAATCGCATTAAGAGTGTCGTTTATCATCCACTCATCTTGCAAATATAAAGCTTTGTAATCAACACTTTTGCTTGACATTGTCTTTGCTTGTGAAAAAACAGATGATTCCCTATCTTCACTTCTGCTTTCAGCTCCCAATGTCAAAAGATGATTTTCATTTGCTAAATAGTTTGCCACCCCCTCAATTGATTTAATATCAACATTTGCATCCATCCCATTTTGGGCAGAAGCCTCTTCGCTTCCATATTTTAATTCACTATAATAAGGTGTTGTTGTCTTATTCCTTTTTTCATAGTAGCTTTGGTAAGCTCTGATTTTATAAGTCAAAGCATCACTTGCTACTACTTTTATATCCGCAGCGATATCAAGCTTGTCATTTGTATCTTTTGAATTTACTGGTATATTATAAACAGGGACATATCCATTGGTAAGAGGTACATTTGATGGATGGAAATACCCTACATAGCTTCCATCTCGCTCTTCACTAAATGCATTCAATTCAACTCCAGCAGTAACTTTGTCACTAAAATCATATTCAAATCTTGCACCATAAGTTAAAATATCACTCTCTTCTTTGTATGTAACATCGTGAGTGTAAGTATCACTTAAGCCTTTTAAGTCGCCTGATTTACCTGTAGCTGTTGATGGTTTTGATTTTGTTTTTCCATCTGGAACTTGTTTAACATAAACATTTGCAGTCTCTTTTTGAGCATAAGGTGTAGTATCGGTTTTATTGACATACAAGCTATAGCCAAATTTATTTTCTTTCCCTTTTAGCCCAAGATTTATATTTGTATTTTGGTCATCTCCATCGCTATTTTGTCCATATCTCAAACCAAAATTGATTTGTGGTTTGCCACTTTGTGGTTTTTTGGTGATGATATTGATAACTCCACCTACCGCATCAGCACCATAGAGTGTACTCATCGGACCTTTTACGATTTCGATTTTTTCTATTTGACTTGCAGGAATTCTGTCCAAATCATATGGGTTTGAAACCTCTCCACCCAGTCGTCTTCCATCTACCAAAAACAAAGTCCCTTTTGCTCCCATTCCTCTCACACTTACAGAAGATTTTGATTTGGCACTTGCACT
The DNA here is from genome assembly GCA_020726105.1 of Sulfurovum sp. GTDB lineage: Bacteria > Campylobacterota > Campylobacteria > Campylobacterales > Sulfurovaceae > Sulfurovum. Next base: position 1,998 of record DYTF01000099.1, read on the forward strand.
TGGAAAAGTTCCATATTGGACACTTAGTCCTGAAGTGTTGTTCAACACATCTTTGAGCGACTCTGCACCCATTTTTTGTATCTCTTTTTCAGTGATAACTTCAACAGAAGCTGCCACCCCATCAATTTTCTTTTCTGTTTTAGTTGCCGTTGAGATAGTTGTAATCTCATCAAGCTTGATTGTCTCGTTTCCTAATAGTGCCGATGCACACATCGCACTTAAAAATATCGTTTTTTTCACATTATTCCTTAAAAATTGTATTTGAAAATGGCTCATATTGAGCTATTTACAGGGAAAATAATATTTTTTCATGCAACTCCTTTAAGACTAAAAGCAACTGGTAAAATAAGTGTTGTTGTAGTTTTTGGTTTTGGTAATTGTTCATTTCGAAGCTGTAAACTTCCATCCAAAGCAGATTTATCTAAAATAGCTTTACCACTTGATTGATGTATTTTTGCATTTACCAATTTCCCATCTTCATTTATCGTAAGTTCGATTTGCACGACTCCTTGCCACCCCATTCTTCTTGCGATATTTGGATAGATAAGATTTTGAAGCACTTTGTCCCGAATGATTTCAAAATCAGTTTTGGATGATTTGTCTTTATTTTTGGTGGCGATTTTTGGTGGCACATCTTGAACAATCGCTTTTTCTTGTTTTGGTTCGATTTTGACTACTTCATTTGTTACGGCAGGTTGTGATGTGGGAATTAATGTTTCCACAATCTTGACACTTTCTTTTTGGATTTCAATTTGTTTTACTG
>DYTF01000100.1 GCA_020726105.1 Sulfurovum sp.
AAAATTGCTTTCACCATAGATTATTTTTTTCATTATTGACCTTTTTCTCTTACTTAGGCTATTATAACCAAAATAGGGTTTTAAGGAGTTTCATGGTTTATATATCATATCTATAGGTTTTTTACTATGGTGTAGGCAGTATAAATAAAAATGATTTTGATAAGAAAAAGAGTTTGGAATTAAATTAAAATTTTACCTACTATGAAAGGGGACGGTTTCCACCTTAAAAAAGTAAGTTCAGCTTTAGGTGGTACAATTGGAAAATTTAAAACAATGGAAGGTCAAGTATCAATGGCAGCAATAGTTGGAGGAACAGCCTCAAAACTAGGTGGTGGTAAGTTTGCTAATGGGGCTGTTAGTGGGGCTTTTGTTCATATGTATAATGCTGCAGGACATGGAGCAAAAAGACAATATAATCGAGAAAAAATAGATTTTTTTGAGTATGAAAGAAAGTGGTGGAGTGATTTTTTTAATGCTACAGATGATTTTATCAGCAATTATACAGATATGAGAACAGCTAATACTATAGGTGCTGACAAATATTTTCATTGTACAGCAAATTGCCAAGCAACGAATAGAGGTGATGGAGGATGGAATGCTGCCAGATTTATAAGTGAAACTAGGGAGTTAACAGATTATCATATTAAAGGTGATCCATTAAATGCATGTAATGAGGATAGAGTAGCAAATATACAAGGTCAAAGAGGTGGAGAATGTCGAGGAACTTGCAATGGATTTAGACCTTTATATTTGGATGAACAATGGTAAATAATATGAAAATAAAATTACTTCAAATCTTAATATTTTTCGGATTTGTTCTACTCTTATATTTTATATTATTGTTCATTTTAAACGATTATAATATTTATTTTTTGCAAATAGATACATGTTTAGATAAAGGGGGAGAATGGGATTATCAGAATAATATATGTGAACTTTCTCACTCCTAATCTTAACTCGTGACGAAACTTCAGTTTCGCTCGTCCCCAACTTTCCAAGACTGTGAAAAATAGACCTCCCACTCTTTTTCTAAACCTCCAAAAACTCCACCCCATCCTTAGAGCCAATAAGCAAAAAGCTTCTAAGTTTAGGGATGGTGTTGACCTTATCTAGTTTCTGATACCCTTCAATCTGCTCTAAACCTTACCTTATGTCAGATAAGTGAGTTAGATGGTTTGGTACACATGAATGCTAGAGTTTATGACAATGTTATAGGTCGTTTCCTTAGTGCTGATACCATTATTCAAGCACCTGATGATTCACAATCTTATAACCGTTACTCTTATGTTAGAAACAACCCTTTGATGTACACTGACCCTAGTGGACACAGTTGGTTGAGTAGTGCTTGGCATAGTGTTAGTAGTGCTGTTAGTAATAATTTTCGTACTATTGCTGCTGTTGCGATTGGTGCAGTGATTGCTGTATATGCACCAGGATTGTTAGGTGCTTACATAAATAGTGCATTTGGAGTTACTGTAGCCACAGGGGCTTTAGCTGGTTTCGCAAGTGGAGCCATAATGACAGGTACAGTGAAAGGGGCATTAACGGGTGCAGTGTTTGGAGCCATTGGTGCAGGGGTAGCATTTGGAGTAGCAGAGGCTACTTCAAGTATGTTTGGTATAAACAGTGTAGAAGCCCATGAAGCAACCTTATTTAAAGCAGGAATGCAAAAAATAGCTGTAGCTAAATCCATGATGCATGGACTAACCTGTGGATTAATCTCTATGGCACAAGGTGGAACATTTAAGTCTGGTTTTGCAAGTGGTTTTACAAGTTCAGCCTTTTCAGTAGGAACAAAAGGTCATGGTGGATTTGTAGGAAGAACTGCTATAATGTCAATAGTTGGAGGAACAGCCTCAAAACTTGGTGGTGGTAAGTTCTCTAACGGTGCTGTTAGTGGGGCTTTTGTTCATATGTTTAATGCTGAGGGGCTAATAAATAAATTTAGTGTTACAGACTTAATAACTGCAATTGGTGGAGGGTTACAAGTGATTACAGGTGGAATAATGATAGCAACTGGAGTTGGAGCACCATTAGGAGTCGCACTGGTGACACTTGGTGTTAATAATTTTGTATCTGCAGAAACTGGAACAAATTATATTCAAAACGGACTTTCATCCTTAACAAATGGTGCTGTAGGAGCGAAAACCTATGCAGCTCTTGATATACTTGCATCAGGAGTTTCTGCTGTGCCTCAGGCTGTTGCAAGAGTTGGAATTAAATCATTTGGTACAGCTTCAAATGCTATTACTTACCATGTACCTATTTCTGCATATCAGACAAGCTCTGGACAAGCTGCAATAGGAACTGAACTAGTTGGTGCAGCGAATAACATACATGGTGCTGTACAATGATAAATATTTATACGTTTATTATTATATCCATTGTTTTATACTTAATTTTTTTTGGAATTATGAGGATGTTGAAGCTTCCATATATAGTAAACGCTTTTATGATGGCACCCATAGGTGGTGCTTATTTGAATATATCAGATTATGGAAATTTAGTTCAGAAATTAAATATTGAGGTATCTCCTGAGTTAAGATGGGTATCGGGTAGTTTGGTATTTATTTATCTGCTTTCTACAATATACTTCTCAAAAAGTAAATAAAAACTTTTTTCCTAATTCTCACGTTATACGTGGTAACGCAAACATAAAAAGGACAGTCGCCACCTTAAAGTGAAAAAGGGGACAGTTTCCACCTTTAAAACCACTTAAAATCCACAAAACTAAAAATC
>DYTF01000101.1 GCA_020726105.1 Sulfurovum sp.
ACAATACACCCACATCGCATAAACCCCATCACTTGACAAAACACCCAAAATTTTATTAATGAGATTTTCATCCACTATTTGAGCTATTTCATACCCTGCTATATTTATTTGTGCATCAAGATTTTTCATGATAACTCTCCCAAAATCTCCATCCGTCCAAATCCTCTCGTGGTCATTCCACCGATTCCAAGACTTTGATAATACTGCCCTGAGTCATTCAAAGCACTCCAAATGTCTCCTAACTCTGGCAAACTATTACCACCCTCTCTAGCAAAAGCTCTCACATCCCCACAAAAGATAGTCCCTCTAGGTATCGCTTCGCTTGTAAACAATGCCCCATCTTTTGCCACACCCATAATCGGGTCAATCGATACAGAAGTTCTTACTTCTAGGTTTGAATTGATAATTTGAGAGATAAGAGAATCGGGAACGATGATGATGTCGTTTTGATTAATTTTACTTTTCAGTTTTGATAAATCTATTTTGATATTTTTCTTTTCATAAGGTAAATTTAGCCAACCAAGATTGATATGGTTTGATGTATCTTTTTCTTCTTTTGATACAAAAACAACCTCTTTTTCTTCAAATTCTTCTTTTAATAAATCATTCTCTTTTAAAATTCTTTTTGAAGTTATCCACTTCGTCCCAAGTCGTGTATAGACAGGGAAAAACAAAATATTCAAATCGCTAAAAAAGAGCATTCCTTGATTGGATAGGTCTTTTTTGGAAAACCCAAAAGCTTTACAAACGATACAGTGACCGCAGTGACCAGATTTGTCTTGAGGGTTGTTTATTTCTTGATTGGGTTCATCTTGTCCCGCACAGGTTATTTTTGCTATGAGATTACCACAATACTTTTGCCACTCTTTATCTGCTTTGGTTTTCCAAAAGCTATCGCATTTATCACTTTGAATGAATTGATTGATTTTCCCATCAAAACTTTTATAACTTTCATTTTTAATATCATTTAGGTCTGGTTGCTTCTCTTTGATTCGACTCACCAACTCCAACGCCACATAATATCGCCAAGTACCCGCCATACTGCTCCCTGGGATTTTGGGTATGCGTGTGATTGGGTCTCGTACTATCGTATTATCGACTCTCCCTATCGTGAAGCCCCCTGTACCTACATAAATCGGGTCGGTTGCCATTGCTATAATTGGTTTTGTTGTTACTGGACTCATTGTTATATCTCCTTTAGTGTGGTGTGGTAATAAGCGAACATATCAAGAAATTTTTTCATCTCATCAAAGCTACAATCATTGATGCAAAACTCTGATAGTTCAATCTTCTCTTTTTTAAATGTTGTTTTCATAAAGCATTTGAAACTCTCTTCATTATCTTTCCAATCCTCCATTTTGCTATAAATCAAACTCACAAGCGTTTGAAGTGTGGAGCTTTTGTTTTTAAATGCCTCTTTAAATGCTCCAAACTTCTCCCACTCATACCCCAACTATAAGGGCGATTGGATTTGAGTTCAATCGTTCGCTTTGCTTTTTCATTATAAACAATATCATTGCGTCTTGCATTGGTATCGAGAAGTTCAAAATCTATGGTGTTTGGATAGATGGTAAAAGTATCGGTAGAGTTGTATGGTTTGACTCCCTTGCTTGATGGCAAAAGGCTAAAATCATACGCTTGATTATCTGTTTCATAGAGTGAATAGAAATCTTGTGAATGATTATCTGTTTCTTCTGTTTTGTGATGGCTACTCAAATCTTTCAAACTCTCATCTTTGGCTAACGCACTCCACTCTTTTACATCTCGCCGTATATTTCGCAACGCTTTGATACCTACATAGAGCGGTTTTTTGACATTTTGCACCACCACACCGATATGAAGCGGAAGTTTACCATTGACATATTTGAAGTTTTGATAGTAAAGTTTTTGGATTTTTTCTATCGTACATTCTATCTTTTCGGTGGGGATAATAAACTGCCAAGAGATAGGCGTAGGGTCGAGGATAGAGAAGTAGCGTTTGTAAAATTCCTCATTGATTTGTGGTTTCAAATATGCAAAATCAGGAACTTTTTGAGCAAAGTTTTCTTTGGTTCTTTTCTCTTTGATAGCACCCAAAACATCTCTCTCTATCTCTTCAAAAAATCCCTCCGTACTCTCCCAAACTCTTCTTAATCTCGCAGGAGATGGATTTTTGCGTAGGAGGAATTGAAGGAGAAGTTTTAAAAGGAATGTTTTATCATTATCATTTAACTTTTGAAAATATATTGTTCTATTTTCAAAATCTATTTTGTTATCGCCTAGTTGTTGAGTAATTAATTTTTCCCATTTGCTACCAATTGAGCGTTCTAAAAATAAGTTTTTAATCAAATCCTCCAAAGATTGATTTGGTATATCTCCCATATATTCTTTTAGAATAGTTTTGTTGATTTTCTTGCTTACTTGTTTAAAATCATTTTTGAGATTATTCACTAAATTTGAATAAGTGGCATCATTATCTAATTGTCTTACTAATTGAGATGATAATAAATTTCCATTCAACCACTCCATCATCTCAAATTTAAGCGTCACCAGTGCCACACGACCATTTGTATCGCCTAGTTCATCTAGCCAAATTGTTTCACCGCTTTGATTTTGTAGCCATTCATTCATTCGCCCTTGTTTTCTGTCTCTACAAATCTCACACATTTGTGTTTCATCATCTTTTTGCTTCTCTTTGACAAATCTACTTTGG
>DYTF01000042.1:0-8775 GCA_020726105.1 Sulfurovum sp.
ATCACCTTCCTCACCAAATACACCTCACAGGGTGCCACAAGCCGCTATAGAAGCTTTTTCTTTATGCGTCAGATGCTCAACAAAGATTACAATATCTCCGTGCATTCTTTTTTAGATAGTGGGTATCTGCAAAGACTTTACAGCCGAAAGCCGATGGGGAAAATGAAGATTATAAGTGCCTATCTGAGTCGTTTTTTTTCACTTTTTACTGCTTCAGACTATCTCATCATAGAAAATGAACTTTTTCCTTACTTGCCCTACTGGTTTGAAAAACTTTTTTTGAAACATAAACGCTATATTCTAAATTATGATGACAATGTGTGGGATAACTATAAAGACAAGTTTTGGCTCAAACATAAGTATGACAAGTTGGTGCAAGAAGCCGATGGTGTTATTGTGGCGAACGATTTTTTGTTTGAAAAAGTTAAATCTTTAAATAGCACGATTATAAAAATACCAACCGCTATTGACTTGGAAGACTATGCTGAAGTGGTTGAAAAAAACGCTGTGTTTACGCTAGTGTGGGTAGGTACACCCGTGACCTACCGCTACATCGAGTCTCATGCCAAAATGTTTCAAGCACTGGCTGCAAAGATGGAATATGAGCTTTGCATCATCGCTACAGAAGAGCTAAAGTCGCGGGCGCTAGAAGGCGTAACGATGCGATTTGTCGAGTGGTCGCCTGAAAATGAAGTGCAGTATCTAAAGCAAGCCCATATCGGCATCATGCCCTTAGATGATGATGCCTTTAGTCAAGGTAAATCAGCTTTTAAGCTCATACAGTACTTAGCAGCTGGCATCCCTCTAGTAGGCAGTGCTGTTGGTGAAAATAAGCATGTCATCCAAGAAGGAAAGAACGGTTACCTTGTTTTGTCGGATGAAGAGTGGATGGAGAAAATAGCGCTACTTTACCACGACAAAACAGCAAGAAAAGCGATGGCGGCACAGTCTCAGGCAGATGCGTATGCGTATTCTATCCAGAAATATTTCCCTCTTTATAAAGGATTTATAGACACAACATTTGAAGAAGAAAGAAAGAAATGAAAATCGCATTTCTCTCTCACTTAGACCTTAACCTCTATCTTTTTAGGCTACCTATCATGCAGCGACTCATAGAAGAGGGGCATGAGGTGTATGCTATTTGTCCCAAAGGTGAGAAGTTTGATGCTTTTTCGCAGTTTGGTATCAAGGCTATAGCTTACGACATAGAACGCAGCAGCCTCAACCCTCTAAAAGAGATAAAGGCGATTTATAATATCTACCGCGCCATCAAGCCTTTAAAGCTAGACATACTCCATACTTTTACCGCCAAACCCAACATCTACGGGACGATAGCGGGGAAGATGGCAAAAGTGCCGACTATTATCAATCTTGTGGAGGGACTGGGCTCATTTTACATCGAAGAGAGTGTTAAAAATAGAGTGCTGCGAACGCTGATTGAAAAATTGTACAAACTTGTGTTTGCTTTTTCCAAGCAAGTGGTGTTTGTCAATAGTGATGACCCTGCGTATCTGAAAGAGAAAAACATCATAGCTACCAATAAGATAAGCATCATTAAAAGTGTGGGCATAGATACGGAGGTATTTAGCCCAGACAAGTTTGATGCAGAGCAATTAGTTGCACTCAAAAGGGAGCTAGGAGTAGAAGATAAGTGCATCGTGCTGATGGTTGCCAGAGCCATTTGGCATAAGGGCATTGAAGAGTTTTACGAAGCCGCTTCACTTCTTGAGGGAGACAAAAGCATCCAGTTTATATTGGTCGGAGATGTAGATAAGGGCAATCCAAGCAGTGTAGAGAAAAGCTATCTTGAAACAGGAGCTGTGCTGTGGTTAGGGCACAGAGACGACATCGCATCTTTAACCGCGATGAGCGACATCTATGTACTTCCTAGCTACCGCGAAGGTGTGCCTAGAACCTTGCTAGAGGCAGCTTCTATGGCAAAACCTATCATCACAACCGATACAGTGGGGTGCAGGGAAGTGGTTAGAGATGGAGAGAATGGCTATCTCATCCCCACCAAAGATGCACAGGCCTTGGCGCAAAAGATAGCCTATCTTGCCACGCATCCAGAAGTGCGAAAGATTATGGGTGAAAATGGTAGAATAAGAGCCATCAAAGCGTTTGACATCAAAAAAGTGCTGGAGCAGTACATGAAACTATATGCCAGACTTGAAGGAAAAAAGTGAAAAAAGAATATTTTACCGAAAATAGTACGGCTGTTGCAGTGTTTCTGATGATAATCGCGTATCTTTTTTCTGTGGGCGCAAGGCTGTATTGGCCTTGGCTTTTTATGGACAGTGAGTCGATGATGCATGCAGGTCAGCTGATGATTAACACCAATGACGGGTATTATTTTGCTACAGGGGCAAAAGACATCTTAGAGGGCATCGTAGCAGAAGACAGACAAAGAGCAAGTGCTTTTTGCGTGAGTCAAGGGATGGTAATGCTTACAGTGTATGCTGCTAAACTGCTTCCTTTTTCGTTTGAGAGTATTATCTTGTATATGCCCTCGGTTATCTCTAGTCTTATCGTGATTCCGATTGTGCTAACAGCGCGCCTCATGGGACATACTTTGTTGGGCTTTTTTGCGGCACTTTTAGGTTCTGTGACGCTGAGCTACTACAACCGTACCATGGTAGGGTATTATGATACCGATATGTTTTCAGTGTTGTTGCAATTTACGATTTTGTATGCTTTGTTGGCGCTTGCTTACAAAAAAACATTTATTTCGGTCGCGGTGGCGGCACTGTTTATGCTTGCGTATCCGTACTTTTATCCTCAGGGCATGACGCTGATTTATGCGATGTTTATCATCCTTGTGGTGTATCTGTTTGTTGAGTATAAAGGCATTATCATCACACAAGAGACACGCAAGTTTGATGACAATACTTTTTCTTTTTACGGCAGCATTGTTCTTTTAAGTATTCCTTTGATGCTCACATTGCCAGTTGAGGTGCGACTTGTGCTATTTTTAGCACTCTCAGTGCTTTTTTTAAAGATAAAGCTTCAAGAGAGACATGTGTTGTATTTGGCACTTGCCTTTTTGCTCGCATTTTTATGGTTTGGGAATGTCTTTGAGCTCATTGTTTTTAAAGTGATGAGTTATACAAATAGGGGTGTGGAAGAAGTGGGGCTTCACTTTTATCAGGTGGTGCAAACGGTAAGAGAAGCAGGGACAATACCGTTTTCTGTGATGGCAGAGAGGATTTCTGGTTCTATGCTGGGTGTTATGCTTAGCCTTGTTGGCTACATTGTGCTTGTACTGCGCCATAAGCCTTTTATCGTTGCATTACCCCTCATAGGAGTAGGCGTGTTGTCTTTGTGGGCGGGACTTCGGTTTACCGTGTATGCCGTGCCTGTTGCGGCACTTTCTGCTGTGTATCTTTTCCATGTGATTACCAAACAGGTATCGCAGAAAAAATCCATCTATGTACTTGCTATGACGCTGATGACCGCAGGGCTTCTCTACCCCAACATTACCCATATCATCGACTATAAAGTCCCGACTGTTTTAAATGAAACCGAAGTGAATGACCTTGCAAAACTAGATGCAATGGCAAGCCCTAAAGACTATACACTCGCGTGGTGGGACTATGGGTATCCGATTTGGTATTACTCTGACACCAACACACTCATCGATGGCGGAAAACATACCAATGATAACTTCATCATCTCAAAAATCATGCAAAGCTCTTCAGCTGATTTGGCAGCTAATTTAAGCCGTTTGGCGGTTGAGACTTATGTGGACTCAAACTACTCAGAAGTGGCAGATACGCTCTTTAAAAACAAACAAAAAGACCAGCTTGACCCCAATGCGTTTTTATCGGAGCTGGATGACCCTGCGTACGCTTTGCCTAAAAAAACAAGAGACATTTATCTCTATCTTCCTTTTCGCATGATGAGCATTTTCCCGACTGTTGCGGTGTTTGGCAATTTGGATTTGACAACAGGCAAAGAAGAGAGGGATTTTGTATTTTATCCTACGCAGGCGACAGGTCAAAACAAAGGGGTGTTGAGTTTTAGTAACGGCATCGTATTTGATGCAAACAAAGGTGAGATAGTATTGGGACAGCAGGCTAAGTCTGTAAAACAATTTATCATCACCCAAAACACCACAGAGGGCAAAGTGCAAGTGCAAGCACAGAATTATCAAGCGGATGGAGAGTATGTGGTGATGTTCTTGAAGAGTTATGGGCAGTTTGTCGTGATGGATACACAGACTTTTGAGTCCATGTATGTGCAGATGTTCATACTAGGAAAGTATGACGAGAGACTGTTTGAGTTAGTCGTCAGCTCGCCCTATACTAAAATCTATAAACTCAAAAAATAGAACCATGTACACAGAGACTATCAAACCACTAGCGGATAGACTCTTTGCATTTTTGCTACTATTTGTTTTTGCTCCAGTGATGCTCATCATAGGGTTTTTGCTCTATGTGAAGATGGGAAAACCGGTGTTTTTCAGACAGAAAAGACCAGGACTTCATGGTAAGCTGTTTGAGATACTCAAGTTTAGAACGATGCAAAATACTTGTGACAGTGAAGGAAATCTGTTGGGTGATGAAGCAAGGCTACACGGTCTTGGAAAAACCATCAGAAACCTCTCTTTAGATGAACTGCCCCAACTTTTAAATGTGCTCAGGGGTGAGATGAGTTTTGTGGGTCCTAGACCCTTACTTGAAGACTATCTGCCCTTATACAATAGCGAACAGTCCAAAAGACATGATGTCAAACCAGGCATCACAGGATGGGCGCAAGTCAATGGTCGAAATGCCATAAGCTGGGAGCAAAAATTTGCTTATGATCTGTGGTATGTAGAACATCAATCTTTGATGCTTGATATGAAAATACTGTGGATGACTTTTGTAAGAGTGCTCAAAAGAAATGGCATTAACTCACAAACCTCTGTGGGTATGGAACCATTTAAAGGAACAAAATAGATGAAAAGTATCACTATTTACGGTGCAAGTGGTCATGGATTGGTTGTTGCTGATATTGCAAGGGCTTGTGGATATGAGAGTGTGCTTTGGATTGATGATGGAGACAATATGCATCCCTCTTTTGAAGAAGCGGACAAAACATTACCCATCGCAATTGGTATTGGCAATAATCAGCTACGGGCTAATATTTTTGAGAAAATCCTTCAAGCCAATATGAATCTTGTAACACTCATTCATCCCTCTGCGGTGGTTTCTAGAAGTGTTGTCGTGGGTCAGGGTTCGGTGGTGATGCCCAATGTGGTCATCAATGCAAATACCACCATCGGCTCTGCGTGTATTCTCAATTCGTCTTGCGTAATAGAGCATGAAAATGTGATAGGTGATTTTGTGCATATCTCACCACGCGTAGCACTTGCGGGGAATGTAAAGGTCAGCGACTTTGCTCATATTGGCATTGGAGCTTCTGTCAAACAAGGCATTACCATTGGAGAAAATAGTCTTATTGGGGCTGGTTCAGTGGTGCTTAAAAATATTGGGTCAGACAAAATAGCGTATGGAAATCCCTGTGTGGAAAAAGGAAAGCAAGCATGAATATGAGACTCTTTCTCTCCCCACCGCATATGAGCGGTAAAGAACAGCAGTATATTGCTGAGGTATTCCAGAGTAATTATATCGCGCCACTTGGGGCATTTGTCAACCGTTTTGAAGAGAGTATCAAAACCTATACAGGCACTTCAAATGCCTTGGCACTCTCTTCGGCAACGGCTGGCTTGCATCTAGCCTTGCGTGTGTTGGGAGTGGGTGCGGGAGATTATGTGTTGGCTTCGAGTTTTACATTCATCGGTTCGGTCAATGCGATTGTGTATCAAAATGCGCATCCGATATTTGTGGACAGTGATGAGAGTTGGAATATTTCACCCGAGTTGCTAAAGGTTGCCATCCAAAAAGCACCCAAAAAACCAAAAGCACTCATCATCACCCATCTGTACGGGCAAGTGTGCAAGCTAGATGAGATAGTGGCACTCTGTAAAGAGGAGGGCATCTGGCTCATCGAAGATGCTGCAGAGTCTTTGGGAGCGAGTTATAGAGACAGGCAAAGCGGTACTTTTGGCGATATGGCAGTCTATAGTTTTAATGGCAACAAGATACTCACTACTTCAGGTGGAGGTATGTTGGTGAGTGAGAACGAAGCATGGATGGCAAAAGCCCGTTTTCTTTCGACCCAAGCCAAAGAAGATACACTTCATTATGAGCACAAAGAGATAGGCTACAATTACCGACTCTCTAATGTGCTTGCAGCCATCGGTGTGGCGCAGATGGAAGTGCTGGATGAGCGTGTCAAGAGACGACGAGAGATATTTGCATTGTATAAAAAGATACTGGGCGAGAACGAAGAGATAGCGTTCATGCCTGAACTTGAAAACTCCAGAGGCAATCGTTGGCTGACCACACTCACTTTTGCCAAAACTAACCCCAAAAAAATCATCCATGCCCTAGAGGAGTCCAACATAGAAAGCCGACCACTTTGGAAACCGATGCACCTACAGCCACTCTTTGCTGAAGCTCTCTGTGTCCAAGACGGAACTTCACAAGGGCTTTTTGAACAGGGGATTTGTTTGCCAAGCGGTAGCAGTATGTCTGGTGAAGATGTGGTACGGGTGTGTGAGATGATACAAAAAGAACTTGTATGAAAACCTTGCTCCGTCCGACTTCCTTTAAACGCATAGCGTTCTTTTTCAGTATCGATTTGTTTCTTTCGCTCATTACACTGTATCTTGCTTATGAGTTGCGTTTTAATTTTGAGATACCCAAAGAATTTTTAGGCTCATTTTGGCTCACTTATATAGTTTTGGTAGGCGCAAAACTGTTCTTCTTCTTTGTGCTTAAAAACTATTTTATTATCTGGCGATTTTTTAGTTTTTATGATGCCAAAAACATCGTTAAAGCACACATCGGGGCATATGCCTTTTTTGTCCTTTTTTATCTCGCCTTCAAAGATGAGTTTGCACTATTTCCCCGTAGTGTCATCGTTATAGATTTCTTTTTGTCACTCATATTTATTGGGGCAACTAGGGTGATAAAACGGATTGCATTGGAAGGACAAGGGGGGCAATCGTTGAAGCGGACAGTGGTTGTGGGTACTAGCAGTAAGACCAGCACCATCATCCAAAGTGCACTGAAGCGTGAGATTGATTACTATCCCGTTGCCATCATGGCGACACAGGGTGATGAGGTGATGACTCATGCCTATATCAACAATGTCAAAGTCTACGACAGCACTTCTTTAGAGCGTATCATCAAGGAAAAGAGTATCACCGCAGTTATCTTGACTGAGAAGCTACCCCAAGAGGAGCTGAGAAAACTGGTTGATACGCTTAATCGTTTGGGAGTAATGGAAATCAAACAGGTGAGGATTTTGGGTTCGGATTATGAAAAACTCGAAGACCTTTCCATTGAGGATTTGCTAGCACGCCACCCTAAAGACTTGGACACCGAGACGATTCAAGCGTTTATCCAAAACAAAGATGTACTCATTACAGGTGCAGGAGGAAGCATCGGTTCTGAGATTGCCAGGCAGTGTCAGAAGTTTGGTGCAGCCTCACTGACACTTGTCGATAACAGTGAGTACAATCTTTATCAAATCGGCGAACAGTTAGAGCATGCGGTGCTTAAACTGGTATCGGTTACCGATAAAAAGGCTTTAGAAGAGATATTTGAAGCAAGTAAACCACACATCGTCATCCATGCTGCTGCCTACAAGCATGTGCCCTTGTGTGAAAGTAACCAAGAAGCTGCTGTGTTCAATAATGTGTTGGGGAGTAAAAATGTCATCGATACAAGTATCGAACATGGCGTGAAAAAAGTAGTGATTATCTCTACTGATAAAGCCGTTAGACCTACCAATGTCATGGGTGCCACCAAGCGGGTCATAGAACTCTATGCGAACAATGTGGACGCAAAAGAGACTGAAATCGTAGCGGTGCGTTTTGGTAATGTATTGGGTTCAAGTGGCTCAGTTATCCCTAAGTTTAAACAGCAGATAGAAGCGGGCATTCCTGTGACGGTCACCCACCCCGACATCACACGGTATTTTATGCTCATACCTGAAGCATGTCAGTTGGTACTTCAAGCTGCAGCCATCGCCAAAGGGGGTGAGTTGTTTATCTTAGATATGGGAGAGCCCATCAAGATAGCCGACCTTGCAAAGCAGATGATACGCCTTTATGGCAAGGAAGATGAAATTGACATCATCTATACGGGTTTACGCCCTGGAGAGAAGCTTTATGAAGAGTTGCTTATGGATGAAAGTGAGCAAAAAACGAAGTATAGCTCTATCTTTATCGCTCAACCTACGCACTATGACATCACTAAGCTCACAGAACATATACACCAACTTCTTGAAGCCAAAGAAAAAATCTCTGCACTCCAAGCCATCGTCCCCGAATATATAAGAAACAATTAGCTATACTTTTTTGGCTCTAGAATTTTAGGCTAAAAAATAATCTTTAAGGAAGAAGAATGTTTCAGAAAATAATCACGGGTTTCTTGGTATTGGCGACATCAACGGTTTTTGGCATGAGTCTTAATCAGCTTAATAGTGCTTCTAAAGAAGAGTTAATGGAGATTAACGGCATTGGCGAGAAAAAAGCAGATGCAATTATAGTAGAGAGAAAAAAAGGTGCGTTTAAATCGTTTGAAGATTTTCAAAGAGTAGATGGCATTGGCGAGCAAACCGCAGCCAATGTGCAGAACGATGTCAAGTCTGCCGCTGATGTGAAAAAAGTTGAAAAAAAGAGTAAAAAAGAAAGTAAAGCCGCGGAAGAAAAAGTAGAGA
>DYTF01000042.1:8875-12023 GCA_020726105.1 Sulfurovum sp.
AAAAGTCAAAGAAGATGCAGAAAAAACTGTAGAGAAAAAAACCAAAAAAGTTAAAAAAGACGCAAAAGATGCCGTAGAGAAAAAAGCTAAAAAAGCAATACCTTCAGCCATTTTGTAGCTCAATCATGCGTTGTCGCTTAGAAGGGCAACGCATCTGCACCCAATCTCCTTAACCACTTTTTAGATACAATCATATAATTTAACTACTAAGGTCTCGTATGACAGTTACACGATTTGCACCCTCACCAACAGGCTACCTTCACATTGGCGGACTTAGAACTGCACTTTTTTCATGGCTTAGCGCACAGCACAACAAAGGAAGGTTCTTGCTTCGCATCGAAGACACGGATATGGCACGAAACTCAGAAGAGGCTGCAGAAGCGATACTCAAAGCATTTGAGTGGGTAGGCATGAGTCATGATGGTGAGGTGGTGTATCAGTCCAAACGGTTTGATTTGTATAAAGTGTATATTGACCAACTCCTTGCAGAGGGCAAAGCCTATAAATGTTATATGTCCAAAGAAGAGCTGGATGCCTTGCGTGAAGAGCAGATGACACGCAAAGAACGCACGCGTTATGACGGCCGCTATCGTGATTTTGACGGCATACCGCCTGAAGGTGTTTCTCCTGTGATTCGTATCAAAGCGCCACAAGAGGGGGTCATCTATTTTGTAGACGGTGTCAAAGGTGAGATGAATATCGCAGCTTCTGAAGTCGATGATTTTGTGATTGCCAGAGGGGATGGTGCGCCGACCTATAACTTTGTAGTAGCCATTGACGATGCACTGATGGGTGTGACAGAGGTCATTCGTGGGGATGACCATTTGTACAATACCCCTAAACAGATTGTGGTGTACAACGCACTGGGTTTTGCTCTGCCTAACTTTAACCATGTAGCGATGATCAACAACGAACAGGGTAAAAAACTCTCCAAACGAGATGGTGCAACCGATGTGATGGAGTATAAGGCGATGGGGTATCTGCCAGAAGCATTACTCAACTTTTTGGTGCGTTTAGGCTGGAGTCATGGCGATCAGGAGATATTTAGCCTCGAAGAGATGGTAACACTTTTTGACCCTGCCCACATCAACAAAAGTTCTTCTAACTTCAATCTTGACAAACTGCTTTGGCTCAACGCACACTACATTAAAAATATGCCAAACAGCAAACTAGCAGAAATGCTTGAGGCGTTTGGCGTAGATGTACAAGGACACGACAGGATGGAGCTTTTGCTTGATGCCACTAAAGAGAGAGGTAAAACACTCGTCGAGCTAGCAGAGCAGATAAATCTGATTCTCAGCACACCCACCCAGTACGATGAAAAGGCGGTGCAAAAGGCTTTTAAAGAAGATGCCAAAGTCATTTTGGGTGACTTTGCTCTTGTATTGCAAAGTCAAAAAGACGCATTGCATCTGCCCTGTGATTATCACAAAACCATGGAAGTGTTTGTGGAGACAAAGGCGATAGGGTTTGGGAAGATAGGTATGCCATTACGCGTGAGCCTTTTAGGCTCCATGACGGGTTCAGGACTGGATGAGATTATGGCGATTTTGGGCGTAGAGGAGACGGTTTCACGCATCGAAAATGCGTTGAAAACCATACAATAGTCTTATCTGCTCTCGTAAGTATGCGGAACAAATAAAGGCATATATTCCCCATTATAAGTGCCGCCTTTTTCATAAGGCAGTGTTTCATCAATGAGGGTAGGCGTCTTACCTACTCCTCGAAGAATTGTCTCTTCAGTATGATACGGTCTATCGGTGATGACATCTCCAAATTGGTACGCTCTGCCATCGATATGCGTATAGCTTGTATTGGCATCACGGTAGTATTTGTTTGTAAAAATCGTCTCAGAAAAACTATCTTTTCCTTTTGTAAATCGCTGTGTGGCAACTATTTTTCTATACCGCGCAGCACCTTGGAGCGACTCACTAAGTGTCGGATACAGTAGAGGTGCCTGGATGAACCCTTCTTGTGTCAGGTAGTCTTTTTTGGCCGTAAAGTCACGGATGAGCTTTAAGCGTAGTTTTTGGATGCTTTTTAGCGCTTCTACACTTTCAAATGAAAGTGCTGGGAAGTTGTCACTATAGCCATTTGCTTTGGTGATGACTTGTTGCAAATAAGCCTCCATTGAAGTTGGCATGACCCCATAGAGTGATGCACCAACCACATGGTTTAAGAAATAGCGATACTCACCCATCGCTGCATCGCGGTTGATGGGGTCACCTCTGTGGGCAGTGCCTGCTGTTTGGTTCTCTGTGGCATCTTCATTTTTTGCATAGCCCAAATAGTCCATCTCTCTCCATCCCATGTCGTCTGCAAATTTGCGTGAGAAAGACCAGATGGTATCGATGGTATTACCTGTGCCTGAAGTAAACTGTTCCGGCTCAAATCCATAAAGTGAACTGTGACATCCCACACACTGCATCATCTCTTGCGCAGTTTGGGGTCTTAACTCCCCCTCTTTGTCTTCGATAAATGCACTCATCCACCACCCTGCACCATTGTCTATCCATGTCTCTTTTTCATTGTAGTACAAAGGTGCATTTTCATCTTTAGATATTGGCTCTTGTGGATAATGCATTTGCCATTTGTACATATAGCGAATCTCTTTAACGCGCAAAGAGCGTGTTCCAGGGAATTTTGACTTCGTGCCATCTGCATCCATATCTACATAATGCAAGGGGTGTGCAAACTCTGTTTTTAAGGGAAAAAGTCCTTTATAGAGCCGTTCATCACTCGCAAGCCCTACATAATGTGTGGCATTGTTTTCAATCCTGTCTTGTATGGCTTGTTCAAGTAGTTTTAAGTTTTGCTTGTAAATGTCGAGACTATACTCTGCATTGGAGTCTTTCATGAATTTAGCATCAAGGCGGATATACACCCCGCTCACACTCCCCGTATGTGGCGTGAAGATACCGTAAGGCATAAAGTTAATGGCGCGCCACCCTGTGTTTTTGCCGTGAAGGTCAGAAAAAAGTGCCTCGTCTTCATTTTCTGTGCGTACAAACCCATCACCATCAGCAGGAAGGTTACTTGGATTAAGTGCAGGAAAGAGACGATAGGCATCATCTTTAATGGTGCTGTTACTGACTTTTTTATCACCGCGTTTTTTTGCATAGGCATTTTGCCAATTGTCTGTTTGGAT
>DYTF01000042.1:12123-14132 GCA_020726105.1 Sulfurovum sp.
GGATTTTCAAAAAGCGTTCGTGCTCTGTACTCACCTTGCATGGGAGCATTGAACAGCACGGTTTCATTTTGTTCCGGTGCTGGCTCTTGGGTGAGGGGTTCAATCGTTTGTGGTGCATTTTGCTTATTGCAGCCCAAAAAAAGTAATCCACCTACAAAAAATAAAGTGGCTAAAAGGGTATAAAGTGATTTCATAAGATAGGTTTTCTCTTTCTCTTTATTTTTTGTAGAAGGATTTTAAGAGGCAGATGCCTCTTAAAATTATTTGAGTCCTGGCATTCCGCCGATGTAACCGAAGTTAGCGTTAAATTTATCTATTTTTGGTGTAAGTGCATCTTTTAGGGCTTGTGGTGTCGTTTTTGTAAAGTCTGCATGGTGTTGTGAGTTGCTCATAATGTATGCATGACCATTCATGTTGTCCACTGGTTGAAGTCCTGTACACTCTGCTCCTGCTGGAACTGAAAGCAGACGAGAAAGTTTTTTTGTATCTACATTGTATGCCCATACAAAGTTGTTTGTATGGGTACCACTGTCTTCACCGACAAAGAGTGTTCTCATTTTGTTAGAGAAAGCGATGTTGTCGGTGTTGGCAATCTTGTCTACATTGCAGGTATTACCGTTTACATCAGCTTTAATCTCTTCTCCCACAAGAGCCATAGGAGCTGTGATACTTACACCAACATACTCAGAGTTAATCATATTACCCTCTGTATCTTTTTGTCCGCTTGCAAGTGTGATCTCGTATGTCGCACCGCAGTTGTTTTTTGCTACTTTAATGTCATCTTTAGGAAATGAAGCATCCGCTAACATCCCTTTATCTTGGTACGAGATAGCCATATACGCTTTTTTGCCTGCTTCATCAATCGCGATACCTTCCATCTTGTTCCACTCGGTTGTTGCCCCTTTGAGAGCAGCATAACGACGGGCTTCAAGGAATGCCGCTGCTTTTTCTTTGCCGGCTTTGAGTTTAAGGTACTCTACACCAGAGTGTCCTGCTTTGATAGCAGTGAAGCCTGCTGTACTTACATTGGCATCAACTTGAGCAGGTGTTAGATACTCAAAGATATCATCAAATACAAGAGTGTCCGCTAGTGTTTTGATTTCACTCTCTGTAGCGTGTCCGAGTTTAACCCAGCTTAATGTACCTTCTGCGTATTTACTTCCAGCTATATTGGTTTGCGTAAATTTTTGTGCATAAAGTGTACCAGCAGAGAGGTCATTTGCAGTGTCTGCTACAAACATTAATGAAAATACATTTGTACCATCATCGCCATAGAGTGCCGTTTTACCGTCTCCAAACACTTTTGCCATTTCCCAAGTTCCACGACCCATCGCATAACGCTTATTCAGTTCATAAGAACCGTCTGCTTTTACTTCAACTTCTTGATTGTAGCCATAGTGGTACGGTTTGGCAGTTTTTGTATTGTCCCAATAGAGTTCCGTCATGGCTTTTATGCCGCTGATTGTATCGGCTTCATCGGCACCACTTGCAGCAGTGAAGTAAAGGTCATAGTCTTCTTCTCCACCTAAGTGTGTGTTCCATGGTGTTTGTGAAGCAAAACAGAAGATCCATCCACCCTCTACACTTGCGTGATTGATTGGTTTTTGATCAACGGCCGTAAGTGAACCATTTGCATCTTGGGCTATGTTGGTAAGGAGCATGTTCATCGGTGCTCTTGAGTACCAATCTGGTTCTTTGTACGCTTGCACACCATTGCTCAAAATCCAGTCATACTCCAAGTGAGAAATCAAAAAGAGCTTGCCATCTACATTTAAAAGGGAGTTTGCATCAGGCGTTTCTGCTATGAGTGGCTGATTATAAGGGTCTTTTAAAGGTTCCATGTTGTAGTTGTAGAGTTGTCCTGCCACATTTGGGTTTGTTCCTACTTTAGTTTTTACACCAAAAAGAACATTGTAAGAGAGGTTGTAGTCTTTAAACTCTGTATCAGTAGTATAAACACGCGCTGTTGCAGTAGAATAGGCTTGAGCTCTTTCATCTGTAGTTGAAGG
>DYTF01000043.1 GCA_020726105.1 Sulfurovum sp.
CCGCTATTAACGGGCTTTCACACGATATAAACAACCTATCGAACAAAAACTGTTTAAAATATCACCCCCATAGTAAAAAGATTTTAGATTTTACAGCTCAATGAAATCAATTAAACTGATTGACGAATAGGCTTAGATGATAGAGTAAAAAAGCCAAGTTAGTGTATACTATTGATAATTATTTTTACAACAAAAGGGCTTGCATGAACAAATTGTCATTTTTCTTATCTTTTATGCTGTTTTTTTTCTTTACCGCTTGCTCTTCTCCCGAGTTAATCGGAAAATCTGTCAAGAAAGAATATTTTACCGGTGGAAAAATACGCTCAGAATTCATCATGGATGACGATACGGGTCAAAATGGGCTTCTTAGGCAATTTGGCTACACAGGAACTAAGACATCTGAAGTAGCCATCAGAAATGGTGTCAAAAATGGTGTAGAAACGGGGTATGACGAAAGTGGTCGTGTCCTTTGGAAGCAAAATTATGTCAATGGAAACCTCGAAGGTCTACAAAAAGCATTTTACCCCAATGGTGACCCTATGGTAACCTTTACTTATGTCAATGGCTTAAAAAATGGTCCGGCGCAAACATACAACATAGATGGTACAATCAATAGAAGAGTTATCTATAGAAATGGTAAACTTGCCAACTAACCTGTCATGATGTGGATTTTGCCGCAGTATACCCATATCGTCAACCCCAAACTTAAACATATCTATCTCACGCTTGACAAAATGGGAAATTTGCTTGTCAAATCCCCCGTGGTATCGCAATATCGAATTGAGCAACTTTTACTCAAAAAAGCGTCATGGATTAACACATCAAAAAAACGATTTTTAGAGAAAAAAGGTAAAGAGATTGACTTTTGTAACAACCTAAAAATCTATTTTATGGGAAAACTATATCCGTTACTTTTAATACCACATACTAAAAAAAATATACAACTTGGGCTTGATGATACAGTAATTAAACTCTACTATTCAACCTATGACGAAAGTGCATTTGGGTCACGCATTGATTTGTTTTATAAAAAAGAGGCAGAAAAATATATTCCTGCCTGTGTAAATAAATGGGCAGAAATAATGTCTTTATCGCCCCAATCCATACGATTTAGAAAAACAAAGCGACAATGGGGAAGTTGTAGTGCTAAAAATGTCCTCTGTTTCAACACCATGATAATGAAGCTTCCCTTGCCTGTAATGCAATACATCATCGTGCATGAACTCGCACACATCAAGCACAAACATCATCAAAAAGATTTTTGGGATTTAGTTCAGAGTTATCTACCAAACTATAAAGCACAGGTCAATGAACTCAAGTGCTACAGTACTTATTAGGCACTTGGCACAATTTTGGAGTGCATACTATTGCCACCTAAGCCAATTCATGCTATAAGTTTCCAAAAAAAGGAGCCACTATGCAGTTTGGCGCTTCTATGCTTGAGTTTTCTATACTTGCTTATCAAGAAGGCATTAATCCTCCAGTTACAAAACCAAATCCAGGTTTTTTGATAGATATCGGCGAAGAGGGTATGCGAAATTTACTCGATAGATTTTACATGAAGTTGTTTGAAAGTCCCATCAAAGAGCTTTTCCCAAAAGACAGAGACGCCATGAAAAAAGCTGGGCAATTTTCCGCAGACTTTTTTATTCAAATCTGTGGAGGAATTCCCTACTTTAACCAAACCCGAGGCGCACCGCAGATGAGAGGAAGGCATGCTCCTTTTCGCATCACACCCACTGCGCGGCTGCATTGGCTTGTTTTGTTTGAAGAAGCACTCGAGCCTATTGTGCAAAACAAATCAAGCTCTGACGAAAACATACAAAGCTTTTGGAATTACATTAATGTTTTTTCACAATGGATGATAAACACGCAAGAAGCTTAGCTTCTAAAACCGCTTTACATGCCTATGGCAATAAGGCGTAGAACCTTTGTGTTCATAGTAATTTTGATGATACCCTTCTGCTTTGTAAAATGGTGCGGATGGCAAGATTTTAGTTGCAATCTGCAATCCTTTCCCCTCTAGTATTTTGATAAGTTTTTCAATGGTTTCACGCTCTTTTGGCGTGCTTACAAACACTGCTGAGAGGTATTGGCTTCCTATGTCTGGACCTTGTCCGTTTTTTTGTGTCGGGTCATGTATTTCAAAAAATGCTTTTGCCAAAGTTTCGTAAGAGACCTTTGAGGCATCATACACGACCTCAACCGTCTCCAAATGCCCTGTGCCATGCTCTACAACTTCTTCGTAGCTTGGATTTGAAACATGCCCACCCATAAAACCAGAGGTCACCTCTTTCACACCATCGATTTTTTCAAGATAATACTCTACTCCCCAAAAACATCCGCCTGCAAAATAAGCCTTTTGGAGACCTTGCGCGGTTGCTTTCTTTTTTTGAAATTCCAATGAGACAGAGTTTACGCAGTGTCGCGTATTTTTGGCCGTTAGCCTTTCACCTTTAAATACATGGCCCATGTGTGCTCCACAGTTTGCGCAAGTAATCTCAGTGCGACTCCCATCTTCATCGGGAGTCTCTTTAATAGCACCAGGGATAGCATCATCAAAACTTGGCCAGCCACAGTGTGAGTCAAACTTGTCACCCGATTTGTAAAGCGCAGCGCCACATACTTTACACACATAAGTTCCATCTTCTTTAGTGTTGACATATTCACCAGAGAAAGGCATCTCGGTACCCTTGTTTATCAAAACATGTTTTTCAAATGCACTCAAACTATTTAGTTTAGGTACCCATGGTTTTACATCTTCAGCAAACAGCGCCACAATCCCCAATAATATATATACCCCTATCATTTTAACCATCTAAAACCCTTTAAATTTTTTTTAATTATGCACTATAGTCGTGTAATACCCGTGCACTTTGATATACAATTTGCCACACATATAGATTATTGTACAATAACAATATTTTTAAGAAACTAAGAATAGTGTCTATTATTCTAAAGTGTGGTTGCATGAAAAAACAAAACAAACAAACAGCATATCAAAAATTAAGAGCCTCACAAACGAGTCAATTAGGCTCAGGCGAAACCAAATACCGATACACTTATGCTCCAGAAGTGCTTGAAACTTTTGAAAATATACATACCCAAAGGGACTACTGGGTAACGCTTAATGCTGATGAATTTACAACCCTCTGCCCGATTACCAATCAGCCAGACTTTGGTTCATTGATGATTAATTATATTCCTGATGTAAAAATGGTTGAGAGCAAATCCCTCAAACTCTATTTTTTTAGCTTCATAAACAGTGGAGAATTTCACGAAGATGTGGTAAATAAAATCGGTAAAGATTTAGTCGCACTAATGGAGCCCAAATACCTTGAGGTCATTGGTCTCTTTTATCCTCGTGGTAACATTAGCATTCATCCTACTTTTAGTTTTAGTAACGGTGAAGCAAAGTATGACGAGATAGAAAAACACCGCTTTATCAATAGAAATATGAACCCACAACGCATAGGATAAGAAATGAGACTTGCAAAAATACCCCTTAAAAAAGGCACAAAAGTACAATATATGTCACCCGAATTGCTTTTTTTAGCACCAAGCGGACAGCCTCACCGAGGCACTGTCTATGTTGGCTTCACAAGCAAAGGAGAGGGGTTTGATCTTGTTGATTTCAAACAATACATCACCTCACTTAGAACACTAACTTCCTACGCTGAAAATATTGCGTATGAGATATTTCAAACCATAGAAAAAAATTGTAATGTCAAGTCATTGGGTGTCATTGTAGATTTAACGGCGCGTGGAGGCATACAGCAACGCATACAATTTGGTGATGATTTTGAAGTAGTAAAAAAACAAATTATGTTTCAGGTGTAAAAGTAGCAATTCGACAAATAATAGTGGCCGGGAGAGGGGGATTCGAACCCCCGGAGGTTTAACCCTCACCGGTTTTCAAGACCGGCACATTCGACCACTCTGACATCTCCCGACAATTTTAAGAAGAGAATTTTACCGAATAATAGGTAAAAAACTATTTAAATCTTCACATCAATCAACTTGTTAGCTTCGTTGCAACGCAACAGCTTTAGTGAAATGAATTGATTCGGGACTTCGTTCCGTATCAAGAAGACATCTATTAATGGAGGAGCCACCCGGATTTGAACCGGGGATAGCAGCTTTGCAGGCTGCGGCCTTACCGCTTGGCGATGGCTCCATATCTAACCAGTGGTGCCCGGGGCCGGACTCGAACCGGCACGGTCGCAATGACCGGGGGATTTTAAGTCCCCTGTGTCTACCATTTCACCACCCGGGCATATCGATGCCCTGCTTTGTTTTATTTAGAATAAAACTCTCACTGTTTATAAAAAGCGACCACAACAACTTGATGAAATGGATTAAAAATATTACTGCTTTCTAAGGAGATTACTATTTATGGAGCGGGCGAAGGGAATCGAACCCTCTACCCCAACCTTGGCAAGGTTATGCTCTACCGATGAGCTACGCCCGCAAATCCACACCAAATTTAAGAGTTATTTTAAAATTGGAATGCAATTATAGCTAAAAAAATATCCAATGTAAAGAGACAGCGCAGCATTTAAGGCTAAAATCATAAATATTAGCCTTTTTTGAATACAAAATGCTATAATCCACAAAAATACATACAAAGGTTTTTTCATGAGAAGTGATGAAATAAAACAAGGTTTCAGTAGGGCACCACATAGAAGTTTACTCCGTGCGACAGGGGTCAAAGATGATGATTTTAAAAAACCATTCATCGGTGTGGCGAACTCTTTTATAGAGATTATCCCAGGACACTTTTTCCTCAACAAAGTAGCCGAGGTCATCAAGGCAGAGATACGCGCAAATGGCTGTGTTCCTTTTGAGTTTAATACCATCGGTGTGGATGACGGTATCGCGATGGGGCATGATGGTATGCTCTACTCACTTCCAAGTCGTGAAATCATTGCAAACTCCATAGAAACAGTTATGAATGCGCACAAACTTGATGCGATGATAGCCATACCCAACTGCGATAAAATAGTCCCTGGTATGATAATGGGGGCACTGCGCGTGGATGTACCGACAGTGTTTGTTTCTGGCGGGCCCATGGAAAAAGGGTACACCAAGGACGGTACACCCATTGATCTTGCTACTGCGTTTGAAGCGGTAGGTAAACATGAAGCAGGACAAATAAGCGATGAAGAACTGCTTGACATCGAGTGTAACGCTTGTCCAAGTGGGGGTTCGTGCTCGGGTATGTTTACGGCAAACTCGATGAATACCCTCATGGAAGCGATGGGAATTGCTCTAGCAGGAAACGGCACGATTTTGGCATTGACACCTGAGAGAACTGAGCTTTATAAAAAAGCGGCGAAACGCATCTGTGAAATCGCCAAAGCAGATGCTGCCACGCGCGAGAAATACCGCATCAGAAATATCCTCAATGAAAGTGCTGTTCGCAATGCCTTCGCTGTGGATATGGCTATGGGTGGTTCATCTAACACTGTGTTGCATATGCTTGCCATTGCAAAAGAAGCAGAAGTTGACTTCAATCTTGAAGACATCAATGCCATCTCTAAGCGTGTTTCACATATCGCCAAAATCTCTCCGTCTCTTTCAACGGTACACATGGAAGACATCAACAAAGCAGGTGGCGTCAATGCCGTGATGCATGAAATGATGAAACGCGGCGACAATATCTTGATTGATGCACTTGGCATTAGCGGTGAAACACTGTATGAAAAAGTGAAAGATGCCGAGATACTGGATACCACCATCATCCACACCATAGACAATCCCTACTCCCAAGTTGGCGGTCTTGCCATTCTTTACGGTAATCTCGCCCAACAAGGTGCCGTCATCAAAACCGCAGGAATCACGGGAGAGAGAGTTTTTACAGGAAGTGCGGTCTGTTTTAACTCGCAAGATGATGCTATTAATGGCATCCTTGAGGGTAAAGTAAAAGCGGGCAATGTGGTAGTCATCCGCTACGAAGGGCCGCGTGGAGGTCCGGGCATGCAAGAGATGCTTAGCCCTACCAGTCTCATCATGGGCATGGGGCTAGGTGACAAAGTAGCACTCATCACTGATGGTAGGTTTTCTGGGGCAACAAGGGGTGCAAGTATCGGACATGTAAGTCCTGAGGCTGCGGAAGGTGGACTCATAGGCTTGCTTGAGGATGGTGATGAGATTTTTATCGATGTAGACAACTATATACTTGAAGCAAGGCTTACGGATACGGAGATAGAAAAAAGAAAAGAAAACTTTAAGCCGCTTATTAAGCCACTCAAAAGTAAATGGCTTAGTCAATACAGAATGCTGGTATCAAATGCAAGCTCAGGGGCGGTACTAAGAACCGAATAATTCTTTCGGTTTTTTTGTGAGGGAATGTGTGATGCCTTAAGACTCTAGTCTTCTTGCCACAGTCAAACGGCTACGATAAAATGGTTCATTAAGGCTTGAAATTACAACTCGATGTTTTGCTGAACTTGCATGGATAAATTTGTTATCTCCAATATAAATACCCACATGATTCACATATCCTCTTTTTCTTTTTGAGGTATCAAAGAATACAAGATCGCCCTTTCTAAGTTCTTTTTTGCTAATTCTTTTCCCTATTTTTGATTGCGCAATCGCCCTTCTTGGAAGCTTGATTCCATTTTGATTGTATACATAAGTTGTTAGTCCAGAACAGTCAAATGTATTTCTTGTACCAGTAGCACCCCAAACATATCGTTTACCCAATTTCTTTTTTGCCAATGAAGTAATTTTCACGCACTTTTGTTGTGTGATAAACTTGTCTGTTTTGTTTGTATGTGATTTTTCTGAGTCAAACAAAAGGGAAAACAAGGTTGATTTTTTATCTTTTTTCACCTGTGTCTTTTCTAGCAAAATGGTGTCTAATTTTTCAATTGATGTGAGGATTTTTTTACTTGCAATACTTTTTTTAACCTCAACCTCGGGAAGCTCTTGTTTTTTTACCGGAACGCTTACAAGCAACTCTTTGGATTGTTCTGTGTGTGGCATTTTGAGCGTCTTGCCAAGTTTAAGGCTTTGAGAAGACTTTATCTCATTAAGTGCTCTAATATTTTCTACCGTTGCATGGTGTTTTTTTGCGATAGAAAACAGTGTATCACCTTTTTGAATGGTGTAATAATCTGCCTTTGTTATTTGTTTGATTGATGAATTTTTTGAGAGGCTTTTTTTCTTCTGCTTTACTTCTTTCTTGGATGCTATCTGTTTTTTAACATTATTTTTTTTCGCTGTATCCACTTTGGTTAAAGACTTTTCTTTTTTGGGTGTGGCTTTAGATGGTATGGACAAAACCCTCCCTAGCTTAAGTTTTTCATTCGTCTTTATTTTGTTTGCGCGTTTTAGCTCATCCACCGTTAAGTGATTTTTAAGCGCTATTTTATACAACGAGTCACCGTTTTTTATTGTGTGGGTGAGTGTTTTTGTTGTTGCGTGAGTGGCTATTGTAGTCATAGACATAGTAAGTAGTAAGGTGTAAAATCGTCTCATTATCAATGCTCCTTATGCTAATTTAAATCACGATTGATGGTTATTTTTTTATACTAAAAAATATTTTAGCAGTATATTGTTAATCAAACATAAACCCGTGTTTAAATTTATCTTAAATTTAAACACTTTTTAGATGTGCGACAATAGCGTCTGCAACCCTAAATGCATTAGCATAAATCGTCCAAGTATAAGCCACTGAGCCGCCCGTTGGCATAAAGCTTGCATCAGCCACATAGAGATTTTCCACATCATGTGAACGACAATATTTATTTAAAACAGATGTTTTAGGGTCATCGCCAAAACGACATCCTCCTGCAACTAGGTTTTGCGCAGGTGCCGCAGAAACAGATGAGTAGATATTTTTAGCGCCCATCTCTTCAAGAATTTTTTCACAATATTGTGCAATATACTCGCCCACTTTTATATCTTGAGGGTGTCCATTCAGGCGTATTTTTCCCACTGGCATACCATACTTATCGGTGTGTGCAGTATCTAGGGCTACAAAGCAGTCATCTGTAGGAAGCCAATCGTTGAAAATTTCAAAGCGAATACTTTTTTGTTCTTCAAATCGTTTCTTCACGCGATCACCCAGTGCCGCCCCCCACAGCATCTTGCCGTTTTCCTCATTATCTTTGTCTGCACGCGCGATGATGTTTTGGTGCTCAAACATAAATTCTACCGAGCCGCCCTTGAATCTACCATCTTTGGGATTATCCACAAAATACCAATCCAGCACAGAACGATTAACGAACAAACCTGTTGTCATCAACTCTTCAAACGCTATTTCCTTGAGTCCTTCTTTGTGCAACTCTCCTTGCCCAGAACCACCGCCCGAGAAAATCAAATTCTTACCTAATTCCCCACTACTATTGCCCAAACCATTAGGGTGATATTCATTTGCAGAATTAAGCAATAATCTTGCTGTCTCGTGTGCCTGTGCTGCAACGACAAATAATTTTCCCTCAATATGCTTCTCTTTGCCGTTAAGCGTATCTACTGCTACAACATGCTTTACAGATGTTTTACTCTCTGTGTGTATTTTTTTCACATGTGTGTTACTTAGAAGTGTTAAGTTACCTGTTGCCAAGGCGGGGGCTATCAAGGCTTCGCGAGAAGAACTTTTTGCGCCAGAACTGCATCCATAACTACCGCAATAATTTGAGTAGTAGCATGCGTTACGACCTGCTTTATTTTGAGAGAGTACTGCGCGCGAAGTAACCAGTGGCTTGATGCCAAGTGCGATACAACTTTTATCCAAAAGTTTGACAACCGCATTTTCTTTTGTGGGTGGCTGTGTAAAGTTTGCTGTACTGCGCCAAGGTGCATGAGGGTGTGGCTCAAAATAACCAGAAATACCCACCAATTCTTCCGCCAGTGCATAGTAAGACTCTAACTCTTCGTAGCTGATTGGCCAATCAACCACATTGGCTCCTTCAATCTCACCATATTTACTCTTAAGCCTAAAGTCGTCTGGATGCATACGGTGCAACATGCCAGACATAAAGTTGGAAGAACCTCCCACGATATTGCCATTCCAAAAACTCATACCTGATTCATACCCAGGCGTAGCGACCCATTCCCCATCGACTTTTTCTTCGGCTGTATGATATTCATCAAATAAATTAGGGGTTACCAGATCTCGTCTGCAATAAGCGAGTTCGTCTTTACTAAACTCATCACGACCAATCAAGCGACCTTTTTCGAGTAGAGCGACTTTGTATCCTGCCATACAGAGCGTATAAGCTACTGCTCCCCCACTCGCCCCCGAACCTATAATCACCACATCATACATGATCTACTCCAATATATTTTTGAGTAGGCCTAGGAAATCCACCGTATGACTGGAGAGTTTTCCATCCTAGCTCATCTGTATTGCCCCCATATATAGGGTCACTAAAAATTGCCTCCATTGTCAGTGTCATAATCTGAGACAACCACGAACTTCCATAACCTGTCTCTTCATAAGCACGCAATGCCTGCTCTTTTTCTTCAAATGTCAATGCTGTAAAATCGCCATCGATTCTAGTCTGAAGCTCTTGTGCACCCTCTAATATAAATGCTCTTGTGTCCCTATCAAAACATTGATGCGATATCGCCTCAGACAAAAAAAATGTTGCATTCATCGCGCTAGCGGATGGTAGATTGCTATTAGGTGGGAACATGTGTGCCTGTACTTGAGCTATGGTTGACTCTACTGAAGCAAAAACGGTCTTAAAATCATTATCTTTTCTTACATTATCTTTATCTTTTCTTGCACTATCTTTTTTTGCACCAAAATAGGCAAGTAGCCCAAATGCTGACCCAAAAATAAGGAAATTTCTTCTTTTCATTATCGATTCTTTTTATGGTATTTTGTTTAGCATAGTCTTTTTTTGTGTACTCTTGGTGCACTTGATTGCCGCATAAAGCAACTACACACACAGTGCACATATTTGATACTATACTCACTTCGCAACAACTTATTACAGGGAGTTACGGATGCTAAAAACAGTATATCCTATGACAAAAAGCACATTGAGTTATGGGCAGAGTTTTTCGTTACTTGTTGCACGACTAACTGTTGCTTATGGCTTTTATGAGCCAGCAATGCAAAAATGGTCAGACATTTCAAGTGTTGCAGACTGGCTTGGCACGCTAGGTTTTCCATTACCTACACTAAGTGCTTATTTGGCTGCAAGTACTGAATTGCTTGGCGTTGCATTTTTGGCACTCGGTCTTTTTACTAGATTTATCTCTTTGCCGCTGATAGTTGTTATGATTGTTGCTATTACAACTGTACATTTGGCGAATGGTTTTTCTGCTGGAGACAATGGGTTTGAAGTCCCACTTTATTATATGCTGTTTTTAGGAATATTTGCTTCGTTTGGAGCTGGAAAAATTAGCTTGGATTACCTTCTTTTTGGTGAAAAGCAATAATTAAAAAGGATATTATTATGAAAAAATTACTTATTATGATCGGCGCAATGGCTCTTACACTTACACTTTCTATGGCTGAAGGTAAATGTGAAGGTGGTAAATGTGATGCTGCTAAAAAAGCAGAAACTAAATGTGATGCTGCTAAAAAAGCTGCTGCTAAATGTGATGCTGCTAAAAAAGCTGCTGCTAAATGTGATGCTGCTAAAAAAGATGCAAAAAAAGGCAAATGTGGCGAAGGTAAATGTGGTAAATAATCCACCCTGCTTTCCCCTAGAACCTCTTTGCCTTAAGGCAGAGAGGTTCTATCTTCTACACTCAAATCACCTAACTTAAATTTCATATCACACTAGCTAACATTATCAATGAAATATGTAGATATCTAAAAAGTTATGGGTAAAAATTGAGGGTTGAGGAGCCAAGCTCCTCAAAAAGAGTAGGATAATTTTATTTAGCGAGTGCTAATTTTGAAGCATCTGCTACTTTTGTAAAACTTTCAGGCGCATTCATTGCCATGTCAGCAAGGATTTTTCTGTCAAGTTCGATGTTCGCAACTTTAAGTCCATGCATGAATGTTGAATAGTTCATACCATTCAATCTAGTTGCCGCATTAATACGAACAATCCAAAGTCTTCTGAAGTCTCTTTTTTTCTGTCTTCTGTCTCTATAGGCATATACCAATGAGCGCTCAAGTTGCTCTTTTGCTTTTCTGAAGTGT
Organism: Sulfurovum sp.; assembly: GCA_020726105.1. Taxonomy (GTDB): domain Bacteria; phylum Campylobacterota; class Campylobacteria; order Campylobacterales; family Sulfurovaceae; genus Sulfurovum. The sequence continues at coordinate 11,117 of DYTF01000043.1, forward strand.
TTTCTTCTGCCACTATAGAAGCCTCGTGCTTGTTTTAATAGTTTTTTGTGGCGTCTGTGTCTAACTGTACCTGTTTTTACTCTCATGGTTATCCTTTACCTTATCTGTATTTAGAATCGGTGTCAAGCATTCTCTCTGCTTAAACTTGCCCCTAATCGGGGGATTATTGCGTGTCAAAATGAAACTAAGAATTTAGTTAATCATCTCTTTGATTTTTTTAGCGTCTGCGCCATCAACATACTTAGAACTTCTCATGCTTCTGTGATGACCGCCATCAACTTTAGAAAGAATGTGACTTCTAAAAGCTGTTCCTCTTTTGATTTTGCCGCTTTTTTTGATTTTAAAACGCTTAACAGCGCCTTTTACGCTTTTCATTTTTGGCATATGCTTACTCCCTATCAAATTTTTTATCTCGACACTTCACTTCTTGATGTAGACATAAAATGGGAGGGCATTATACCCAATTTTTCTAAAAAGTTTATAAAATATTTATTTTTTTGAAGGTGTGACATACATATTAATGTAACGCCCCTCTTGTTGTGCTTTACTTTCAAGATTGCCCGCATCTTCAATCATCGGCCAAACACGATTGAGAACATCTATGCCCCATTCAGGGTTTGCCATCTCACGCCCTCTTAAAAATACACGCAATTTGACATGTTTGCCTGCAGCCAAAAATTCTCTCACATGCTTCACTTTATAGTTTATGTCATTTTCTGCGATTTTACAAGAGAACTTCACCTCTTTAACTTCGATAATCTTTTGATTTTTCTTGGCTTCTTTCTTCTTCTTTTCAAGCTCGTACTTGTATTTACTGTAGTCCATAATCTTCGCAACAGGTGGCTTAGCATCTGGAGACATCAGCACAAGATCAAGACCTTTTTCTTCTGCGATTTGCATTGCTTCATCTGTCGAGATAACGCCCAACTGCTCACCATCATCACCAAGAACCCTTAGCTCCTTGATTTTGATGTCATCATTCATGATGACATCATCGGCTTTTCTTCTACCCTTACTTCTGTCGTTTTGTTTGTTCAAATTTTACCTTCTTGAAGTTGTTGTTCTAATTTTATCATAAAATCATCCATTGAAAGATTATACTGCTCTTTGGCTCTTCTGTCGCGCACAGCAACAGTTTGGCTTGCTACCTCTTCATCGCCCACAATCACCACATAGGGCACCCGTTGTTTTTCTGCATTGCGCACCCGTTTATTGAGTGAATCATTCTTGTCATAGACTTCCGCATCCATACCCTCTTGAATCAATCTTTTCTTTAGCGTATAAGCATACTCAACATGACTTTCCGCAATAGGAACCACTATCACCTGCACAGGAGCCAAAAAGAACGGAAACTCTCCAGCATAATGCTCTGTGAGTATCCCAATGAAACGCTCAAATGACCCCAATATGGCTCTGTGAATCATAACGGGTCTCTTGCGTTCATTATCCGCACCGACATACTCGACCTCAAATCGTTCAGGAAGGTTAAAGTCCACCTGAATGGTGCCACACTGCCATTTACGCCCGATAGCGTCGGTGATTTTGATGTCTATCTTTGGTCCATAAAACGCTCCACCACCTTCATCGATGCCAAAAGGAAGATTATTGCCATTGAGTGCATCTTTAAGCCCTTGGGTCGCTAGCTCCCATACGGCATCATCTCCGATGGCTTTTTCTGGCTTGGTTGCGACTTCCATCGTATACTCAAACCCAAAAAGCTTCATCACCGCATCTACAAATTCTACTACTTCGAGTACTTCGGCGGCTATCTGTTCAGGCTCACAGAAGATATGGGCATCATCTTGAGTAAACTCACGCACACGAAACAGCCCATGCAATACCCCTGACTTTTCATGACGATGCACCAACCCATACTCATAATACCGCAACGGCAAATCACGGTAACTTTTAGGTGTTTGTTTAAAAACCTGAATATGACCCAAACAATTCATCGGCTTAATGCCGTACTCCTGCTCATCTATGGTGGTCAGATACATATTTTCGCCATAACAGGCATAATGCCCAGAAGTTCTCCACATGTCTGCTTTGAGGATTTCAGGGCCTCGTACTGGCTCGTACCCACGAGAGAGGTGTGCTTTGTGCAAAATGCTTTCGAGTTTATAACGCAGTTTTGCGCCTTTTGGCATCCAAAAGGGAAGTCCAGGCCCTGCTGCATCATTGAACATGAAGAGCTCCATCTCCTGCCCGATTTTTCTATGGTCACGCTTTTTTGCCTCTTCTAGCATGACTAGATGTGCTTGCAGTGTTTCCTTATCGGCAAAAGCGATACCATAAATACGCGTCAGCATCTCTGCTTTTTCGTCACCACCAAGGTAGGCACCTGCTACGCGTGTGAGTTTAAAGTTATGTAAAAAACGAAGGGCTGGCACATGCGGGCCTCGACATAAGTCTTCAAAGTTGCCTTGCTTATAGACAGACAACACCTCATCCGTGATGCGTGACATGACTTTTTGCTTCAAGTCATCGTGGGCAAACTTTTCTAATGCCTCAGCTTTACTCATCTCGTATTTTTCGATGCTAAACTTTTGCTTGATGAGCTCTTTCATCTTTTTTTCGATGGTTTTGAGATCTTCTTCGCCTATCTTCCCATCGACCCTAAAGTCATAATAAAACCCTTCATCTACCACAGGACCTACAAAAAACTGCGAATTTGGATAAAGTTCAGTAATAGCCTGTGCCATAAGATGCGCCGTAGAGTGCCGGATAATCTCTAGCGCCGCGTCCGAGTTGTCATACTCTATGGGTGTAGCTGTGCAGTTTTCTCCTGCACTCTGTGTGTCTATAATGTTGCCTTGGTCGTCTATGTACCCGATAAGATTTTCGCTCAAACTTAGCCCTTTGTGTTATCACCGCCTACAATACAGCGTTAAAAATGGGCTTATTATAGCTAAAATTAGATAGAAATGGATTAAGAGATTTAAGTTTTGGTGTTAGTAAAACGACCCATATAATAAAAAAACAAAGGAATAATATAAAGATTGA
>DYTF01000102.1 GCA_020726105.1 Sulfurovum sp.
TTATTTTAAAATCAAAAAGAGTTATACTAACCCATAACTAAAAATTCAAAGGAGTAAGTTTATGAAAAATAAATTTCTAGCACTGGTAACACTGTTCTCTTTACCAATCCTTGCCTTAGCAGAAGATACACTCAATTCAGGTGATACCGCATGGATGATGATATCCACCGCATTGGTCTTATTAATGACACCAGCAGGTTTGGCACTTTTTTATACAGGTATGACACGAAGTAAAAATGCCCTTAACACTTTCTCAATGGTTATGGGTGCTTTTGTACTTGCTTTTGTGGTATGGATTATTGCAGGTTACTCAATCGCATTTGGAACAAGCGAAAATGCCATGTTACAAAATGTAATAGGTGGCTTTGGTAATCTTATGCTTAATGGTATTGCATGGACAGATCTTTCTGGTACTGCTAATTATCCACAATATGTATTTGTTGCCTTCCAAGGTACTTTTGCTGCCATTACCGTAGCGATTGCTTCTGGTTCAGTTATCGGACGTATGAAGTTCTCTACATGGATGGTCATTGTTGCTCTTTGGGGAATTTTAGTTTATGCTCCAATTACACACATGGTATGGGGTGGTGCAGGTGCTTTACTTTTTGATGCAGGTGCATTAGACTTTGCTGGTGGTACAGTTGTTCACATGAACGGTGGTTTGGCTGGTCTTGTTTTGGCTATTTTGGTTGGTAAAAGAGTAGGATACAACAAAGTAGCTATGAAACCATTCTCTATTATCTTAACAGCTGTTGGTGCTGCATTATTATGGTTCGGTTGGTATGGATTTAACGCTGGTTCAGCATTTGGTGCCAATGCCATTGCAGGTGTTGCGTTACTTACAACCACCATTGCAACCGCTGCTGCTGGTCTAACATGGATGCTTGTTGAGTGGTTTATCTATAAAAAACCTACCCTACTTGGAATTGCTTCTGGTATTGTGGCTGGTTTGGTTGCCATTACTCCTGCGGCTGGATTTGTGGGTGTTGGTGGAGCTTTCATCATAGGAATTGTTGGTGCATTAATTGGATTCTTTGGGGTTGTTGTACTTAAGAAAAAATTAGGGTATGATGATTCTCTTGATGCTTTTGGTATCCACTTCTTAGCAGGTCTTTGGGGAGCATTGGCAACAGGTGTTCTTGCCCTTAATGATAAAGCGTTACTGTGGGATGGTCCACTAAAAGAGAGTGGTGATAGAATGGGACAATTTATGGTTCAAGTTGAATCCGTATTGGTTGTTGGTCTTTGGACATTGGTTGGTACCGTTGTTGTTTACTATGTGGCTTCTGCATTAACAGGTGGAGCAAGAGTAGATGAAGAGAGTGAAGAGATAGGTTTGGATGAATCAATTCACGGTGAAAGAGGAATGAGCCTTTAAGAAAAAGATGTAATCTGAATATTATTCAGATTACCAAACTAACGCAATATGTTGCGTTTTAAACTAAAAAGTAAAAATAAAGGAGTTATTTTATGAAAAAAATTGAAGCCATTATCAAGCCATTTAAACTTGAAGATGTTAAAGAGGCATTGGTAGAAGCAGGTATCGAAGGGATGACCATCTCTGAGGTTAAAGGTTATGGACGACAACAAGGTCACTCAGAACTCTACAGAGGTGCTGAGTATGTGGTTGAATTCATTCCTAAAGTTAAAATTGAAATCGTTGTAAGCTCACAAGCCTTTGCTGATGCAGCCATTAATGCGATTAAAACAGCTGCCCACACAGGTAAAATCGGTGATGGTAAAATCTTTGTAAGTGACATTAGCCATGTGGTTAGAGTGCGTACAGGTGAAACAGATACCGACGCTCTTTAGTTTTAAATCCTTATATACAATACAAAACTAACTGTTCAAAAGTCTGTGGCTCTCCTCCACAGACTCTTTTTAAACCTTTTCTTACTTTATCAGCATAATAATCATTGGTTGCCTACAAATTTCACTTAAATTACACAATAACAATCAAGAATTACATAATAATTTATAATATAAAATAATAATTATAATTGGTTAAAATTAATTAAAAAATAAGTTATTTTATGAAACAATTGAATGTTCAAACAATTTATAATAGGAGATGAAACAATGAACAAAACAATATTATTACTCATACTAAGCCCTCTACTTTTTATAGAAGCAAATGCGAAAATGGTTATTTCTAATAAAGTAGCGTTAGGAAAAGCTCTCTATTCCGATGAATCTTTATCAGAAAACAGAACCATGTCTTGTGCTACTTGTCATCATAAAAAAACTGCTTTTGTCGATATAAGAGAGAGTCCTATAAATCACATGGCTGCATTCAGTGCAGATGGAGCATTTATAGGAGATAGAAATGTACCTACTGCTTCTTATGCGGCATTTATACCAAAATTTCATACTAAGATTGATGAAGACAACGATGAAATACTCTTTGTTGGAGGACAATTTTGGGATGGACGAGCCACCGATTTAAAAGCCCAAGCCAAAGGTCCTTTTTTAAACCCTATTGAGATGCAAATGCCAAATGAAGAAGCTGTTATCGAAAGAATCAAAGAGAATAATGCTTACATTCAAGCCTTCCAAAAATTTTATGGCAATGATATTTTTGATGATGTCAATAAAAGTTACGATGCCCTAGCCGATGCCATTGCAACCTTTGAAAAAAGCAAA